>JBATTD010000592.1:0-18382 GCA_049670345.1 Ignavibacteriaceae bacterium | reverse complement strand
CATCTTTTCTTTTCTCCAATTCATCAAAAGATTTTACTTCAATCACACTTCCTGCAATCCCTTCAGGAGGAGTGCCGATACTTCCACCGAGGGAAAGAATATTTAATTCTATTCCGTTAAAATTTTTAGAATTCATCATCATAGCTTTTTGAATAGTTCCTCTTTCCCAATGTGGAACCATCACGGGCTGCAGCCAAACAGAATCTAATCCCAATTCAATCATTTTATTTTTAGCCCAATTAATGGCGATCAATGAATTCCTTGAGCCACTTAATCTTGGACCAATTCTGCATAAATTTTGAAGTGCTTCATATCCCTTTCTTTCTTTCAGAGCGGATGATACGATTTGTTCAGATATCTTCTTGTATTCAAGTTGTTTTAATGAATCTATTTCTGTTTGAGAATATGAAGGTGTGATAATTAAAAATGATAATAATACAATTGCTATACTTATACTTCCATTTGAATATCTATACAAAATAATTTCCTGAAATTTTTAGTAATTATTTACAATTAATAATAAAATAAAATAGTTAAATTTATTGCGGTTATAAAGTTTAACTTTATGAAAATGATATGTCACCTGATGCACAAAAATACATAGAAAAACTCCAACTGAAACCTCATCCCGAAGGTGGTTATTTTAAAGAAATTTATCGTGCAGGTGAAATGATATTACCAGAGCATCTTCCGAAGAGATATAAATCATCACGAAATTTTTCTACATCAATCTATTTTTTGTTAGAAGGAAATCAAGTTTCAAACTTTCACAGATTAAAATCTGATGAGCAATGGCATTTTTACGACGGTTCAAGTATTGCATTATATGTGATTGACGAAAGAGGAAATCTTAACAAAATTTTATTGGGAAGAAACGTTGAAAGCGGAGAATCACTTCAAACAGTTATCAAACAAAATTCTTGGTTTGCAGCAGAATTATCTGATAAAACTTCATTTGCATTAATTGGGTGTACGGTTACGCCGGGTTTTGATTTTAGCGATTTTGAATTGAGCAAAAGAATTGACCTGATAGAAGCATTTCCGCAGTACCGCGAGTTGATAGATAAGTTAACTAAATTGTAATAACAATTATTATTTTTTCGGGGCAATTTAATTAGAGTACACTATTACAGTAGTGAAAAAGAATTACCTTCATTCCTGAGGCATTATCCTATAATTTTGGGCTGTATTATAAATAATTGTCTGGTACATTTGTTGAAAATAAGTGAATAATTATCTAATTTTTTTACTTAAAAATAAATTAAAAGGAGTACTTATAGAAAGATTTATACTTTACTAAAATTCGAGTAATGTGAAACATTCCTTTAGGGAATTATATTAGACATAATATGGTAAATCTTATCCGGGAATTATCCCGCATATCGCTATTTGCACTTGTTGTATTTTATGCGGGTATAAACCTTGGTATCGGCCCTGCTCATCATTCCCAGGTTAATAGAGAGATGTGGCTGGATATGTTATATGCAGCAAACATCCCGGATATTAATCAAGTGAATACTCATCCTGCAGAACTGGTCATATCCGAACCGGAAAATGGATCAGACAATACTGTAAGTGTAATAGATAATATCATTTTTCCGACTGATTCCGGTGATGACAATTCTTTCCTTCTTGATTCAACTATAGTTGGTAGTGATTCAACATTCAGAAGCGATTCAACTCTTACCATTGATTCTACATTAGCAGCAGATACTGTAAAAGTTGATTGGAGAGAAATAGATTCAACAAACCGTGTGGAATACTTTCGTTATACAAGGGAAGATGAACCTTACGTTCAAATTGATGAGAAGAAGCAATCCAAGTTTTTTATTACGCCCTCCACAATGTTTGTTCAACGAACAGTAAATATTGATTCGACCGGGAAGATTGTCGAAATCCGTGAAAAAATTTCGGGGCAGGATACAAAAATTCTTTTAGTAATACCCATTGAAGATTATGTTGAAGCAAAACTCGCTATTAACGAACGTAAAAACTGGGAAGCACTCGGCTATAAATACGATCTCCGAAGCTCGACACAGGGCTTGGGCGAACTAATAACAAGCTTAACCGATTTTGAAATACCGCTGCCAAAAGTTGGAGTGTTAAGTATTTTTGGTGAACCAAAGATTAGTTTGAAAATTGGCGGTGCCGTACAAATTCATGGCGCATGGAGGAATGAAACTACGGAAGGCGTTACCGCATCAAGACTCGGCAATACGAGGAATGAACCTGATTTTAAACAGCAGGTGCAGATAAATGTAAATGGTACTATTGGCGATAAACTTAATATCTCTGCTGACTGGAACACAGAAAGAACATTCCAGTTTGAAAATCAGCTTAAGATTAAATACACAGGTTACGAAGATGAAATAATCCAGAGCATTGAAGCAGGAAACGTATCGATGCAAACCGCTCCGCTCATTGGTGGTGCAGAAGCATTATTTGGAATAAAAGCAAAATTTAAACTTGGTCCATTCCGTTTAACTACAATTGCCAGCCAGAAAAAAGGTGAGACGAAAGAAGTATCGGTTTCCGGAGGAGCAACTTCTCAAGAATATCAAATAAGGGCTTATGATTATTCCGAGACGCATTATTTTATTCATTCAGATTACGTTGACAGTGCACTTTTTACAAATTACTTTTTCGCACTTACACCACAATCTAATCCAAATTTATTTGTAAATGAGATAGAAGTATGGAAATCAATAAATGTTGTAACATCCGATAAATCCAAAGAAAGATTTGCAAATGCGTATCTTGATCTTCAACCTCTTCAACCTAATCAGGGCAAATACGCCGATTCTTTAAGAGAAGCGATTGAAAATCCGGTTTTAGGTAAAGAGGAAACAGGTCGGTTTCAGTTGCTCACAGAAGGATTGGATTATAATCTGCATCGCGAAACAGGTTTTATTTCTTTTAAAACTTCAATTCAGGAGCAGGATGTTATTGCTATCTCATTTAAACAGGGAAGTACAAACCTTACGTATGGTGAATTTATTGCTTCAACACAAGACACAGTAATTGTATTAAAACTAGTTAGGCCGAGGAACCTTCAACCTCAGTTTACTGAGGCATGGCAGTTGAAACTGAAAAATATCTATCCTACAGGAAGCAGAAACATTAAAAAAGAAGGATTTGATTTCAGAATAAAGTATGAAGTAGTTGGACAGGAACCAACAGATGAATTACAAACCGAAGGCGGAAACATTAAGTTACTAAAAGCTTTTGGGTTGGATCAGCAGGGCGAAGGTGGTAATCCTAATCCTGATGATGTATTTGACTGGAGACCCGGTTTTACGATCTTTCCTGAAACGGGTGAAATAGTTTTTCCGTGGCTCGAACCATTTGGCAGCAGCATTCCTGAAGGTTTAGAAGAATTTAGATATCAGTTAATTTATGATACAACAAAAACGTTTGCAAGGCAGGATAAAATAAACGATAAATGGCTGATGGCTGGAAAACAAACCGGTGATGTTACATCTACCTATCAACTTGGATTTAATGTTGTTGAAAATTCTGTGCGTGTACTTCTCGATGGAAGAGAATTAAGCGCCGGTGTTGATTATGTGGTTGATTACACAATAGGGCAGCTTACTATACGAAATGATGCGGCGCTGGTGCCCGGGGCAGATTTAAGAGTCACTTATGAGCAGAATGATCTATTCCAGCTTGCCTCAAAAACCTTGCTTGGTGCTCGCGGAATTTATGATTTTTCTGATAAGACTACACTTGGCTTTACGGTAATGAATCTTAATCAGCAAACCCTTAGTGATAAAGTAAGAATTGGCGAGGAACCATTAAGCAATACAATAATGGGAGTTGATTTTAAAACTTCCGGCGAACTTCCTTTTCTAACAAAACTAATGGATACTTTTATCTCCACGAGAGAAATGTCAACTTTTACTCTTAACGGCGAATATGCATATATGAGTCCCGATCCAAATACAAAGAAAAGTACGATCGCATCGGATAAAGGTAAAAGTATTGCGTATATCGATGACTTTGAAGGAGCAAAGAAGACAATTCCAATTGGAATTGGTTATACAGGATGGAAAGATTTAAGTCCGCCTGATCGCATTCCGGGTTTGGAAGGAATATCCAAAGAACTGATGATGAACTATAAAGCGAAAAGTTTCTGGTACAACATAACACCAGCTATCGTTACTGTAGATGAGATATTTGGTGGGAATAGACAGGTGGGGAGATCAGATCAGCAAATTACAGTCCTCGATTTTGTTTATTTACCGGATTCAATCGGTACTTTTAATTGGGACCCGGCTGATAGCATTTCTTCCGAACAACGATGGGGAGGTACACAAAGACTTCTCTCATCTACGGCTAATAACCTGGTTGAACAGAATATAGAATTTGTTGAATTCTGGATGCGGATTCAGGATGCACCTGAAAATGCAAGTTTGTACCTGGATTTAGGATTAATTAGTGAGGACGTTATACCCGATAATAAATTAAACACCGAAGATAAAAACTTTAACTATGCTATTGATGAAGGCGAAGATACGGGATTAGATACTTTATTTGATGCACAGGAGCGAGGAAACTTTCCTAATGCACGCGACGGGGCTGATCCTTCGGGAGATAATTTTGTTCTCGTTCAAACTTCAAGTATAGATCCGATGACTTATTATAAAATTAATGGTACTGAAGGAAATGCTGTTCTTACTGATGTTGGACGATTACCGGATACGGAAGATTTGAACCGGAATGGAAATGCGGATGTTGTTAACAGTTATTTCCGATATGAAATACCGCTTGATACAAGTGACACAAATCCCTTTAAATCGGGTGGTGGATTTACAGGTGCGGGTTGGTTTTTGTATCGCATTCCGCTTAAAGACACATCGTTAAATTTTGGTAATGCAGGTTTATCAAATGTTGAAACAGTCAGACTCTTTTTTGCAGGAGTATCGGAAGATATACATGTTCAATTAGCAGAGTTTAACCTTGTAGGGAGCCAATGGCAAAAACCTGATCCTGAAGATTCAGTTCTTTCAATATCAGTTGTAAGTAAGGAAGAAAATCCCGATTACTCAAGTCCTCCCGGTGTAAATCGCGAGAGAGATTTAACAAGACCTGATGAAAATATATTGAAGAATGAGCAATCTTTGAATTTGATACTTACTGATTTGGAAGATGGTGAATCGCGTGAAGCTATAAAATATTTATTCCGACCTCTCGATGTGTTTAACTATGGTGAAATGAAACTATTCATTCACGGAGATGAGGATAATAATCCCACATCCATTGCGTATAGCGACACTGCAACGGGAGGGTTCTCGTCGGAAGTATTCTTTAGGTTTGGTACAGATACAAATAACTATTATGAGTATCGTCAACCGGTTGGTCACGGTTGGAATGAAATTTCAATTAAATTTGATGAACTAACAGCAATTAAGCAGGCAGCCAGAGATTCATTAAGCCAGGTAGTTAAAATACCTGTCCCCGATAAACCCGGTCATTTCTATCAACTGAAAGGAAATCCCTCATTAATTTCCGTAAAGTTTTTAACCGTTGGAATAGTTAATCTTGATGATGGTTTCAATCCGGGTCCGCTCTCGGGTGAAGTATGGGTTAATGAACTTAGAGTTGTTGGTGCTGAAGATACACCCGGCTGGGCTTACAGTGTAGCTGGCTCAATTAAATTTGCTGACTTGCTGACTGTTAATGCTAATATTAGCGAAAAGGATCCTTATTTCCACAGACTATCCGAGCGGTTTGGATCCAGAGCTGAAAATGTAAATTGGACAGTATCTACAAATTTAAATGTACTTAAACTGGTTCCGTTCAATATGCCAAAGAGTAATTTGCAGATTAATTACTCTCATACCGAATCTTTAGGAAAACCCTTGTACATACCAGGTACAGATGTTAGAGTTGATGAAGCCGCCAAACAATTGGGTGTTGCTCTGCCCGATACCGTAGAAGACATACAACAAAAAACTCCAGAAGATTTCATTGCAGAAACACAAACATTAAACGTTTCCAACACCGTTTCAGCATCAAATATTAAACTGGTTATTCCAACTGATCTTTGGTACATAAGAGATTCATTTAACGCACTTTCGTTTGGAGTTAGTTATAACAATTCTTTTAGACGCAGCCCAACCATCCAGGAAAGTTATAACTGGTTATGGAATGCGAACATGAATTATGTTATTTCGTTAAGCCCCGATTTATATATACAACCATCAAAATTTCCGGTCATTGGATGGCTGTTTGCATTATTCAAAGATTACAGAGATTCGAAAATTTATGTTACTCCGCAAAATTTTTCGGCAAATATAACGGCGAGACGTAACCGCAACAGCAGTACAACGCGCGCGACCGGTATAATTCAGCCAAACGAAGTTGTTTCAAGAGACTTTACTGCAACAAGAGGTTTTAACTTCGGGTGGAAACTGACTGAAGGCGGATTACTTAATTTAAGTACAACATACAGTGTTAATATCAGTTCATCATTAGCTTATCTTCTTGTTGATGAAAATGATCAGGACCGGACTGAAGATGAGATTTGGAATGATATTATCGGTGGAGAAGGATTTGGTAAAGATTTCCATTATCAACAATCATTTGATGTTAGGTTAAATCCAAGTTTACCTTCACTTTGGAATATAAACAGGTACTTTACACTTACAGCAGGTTACTCAGTTAATTATATCTGGGATAATGATCTTAGGCAGGAAATACTTGGTAGAAGTGCAGGATTTTCAAGTAAGAGTAATTTAGGTTTAATATTGAGATGGAAATCTCTTACTGAACCACTCTTTGGAACTCCAGATAAAATTGATAATAATCAAACAAATAATCGTACAAGAAGGCGTAATACAGGGCTAGAGGAATTAGGTGATAAAAATGGGAATAAAATTGACAGCACAGGAGCCGATTTAGATTCTTTAGTTGTTATTTCCGACAAAAAACCCTCCGCTTTAATAAGAGCTTTCACTTTTTTAAAACTTGCAATTAAAGCATTGTTTTTTGATTATGATAATTTCTCATTTAATTTTACAAATAGTAACAGTTTGTCTAAATCAGGTTTGTTAAGCACGGGTACCGGGTTTTCAAATTTCTGGGGGCTTTCATTTGATCCGTCAAACGGTCCGCCCCGAGCTTTCATGGTAGGTTTAAGTCAAGATGTAGGTCCAAGAGCAAGTGAGCCCAACACAAATATCGGCGATAGATTTTCGGATAAAAATACTTTCGACTTTAAAACTTCACGACCATTATGGGAAGGAGCAAAAATTGATGTGAGCTGGAAAGTTGGATGGGGTATGAATAAAAATACCACTCTAACAAGGGATGCTGACGGCAATTTATTTGTTTCCAATATTACATCAACAGGAAATTTAAATAGATCCTTCCTTAGTTTGCCTTTGCCGTTTTTCGACACGGGAATTAAAAAAGTTAATGAGTTGTATGATCCCAATGCTGAGGATCCCAGAAAGAGTTTATCGAATGCATTTGTAGAGGGATTGGAAACTTTTGCATGGACAAGAACTTCCTCGCTTATTTCAGAAGTTGCTAAATACATACCGCGAGCAAACTGGCGAATAAGCTGGGATGGTTTGGAAAAATTTCCCATCTTTAATATGTTTACCGAAAGGGTTTCTCTAGAACATTCTTACAATTCCAGCTATACGGAAGGCTGGAAACTTACTAGCGACAGGAAAGAAGAAATACAATCACAAAAAATTGATTATGGTTTTGCTCCGCTCGTTGGTTTAAATATGACCTTCGGACAAATGTGGGGAGGTAATTTTTCCGGAAACGTTAAGTATTCTACAAGGAGCAGTTTCAATTTAGGTATAACCACAACAAATATTACCGAATCATTCTCCAAAGATATTGGTTTTACTGCAAGTTATTCTAAATCGGGTTTCGAACTACCATTGTTCGGCGTTTCCTTGAAAAATGATATTGAGTTTACTCTGGCATACACATTAACGCAAAACTCTGTTGTTAGGTATGAAATGAATAATTTTAGTGAAACAGGAATTCCACAGGACGGTACTACACGAACTACAATTGAACCACGAATTAGATATACTATTAGCTCTAAAGTAACTCTCTCTATTTTCTATAAACGTTCTACAGTAGAACCTGAAGGTGCCGCAAGAATTCCACCGACAACAACAAACGAAGCCGGACTGGATATAAATATTGTAATTCAATAAATGATATTTTAAGCATTTTGCCTTTCCGAAGACAATTTACAAGAGTGCTAATTTTTTAGTTTGTTTTCTTAAAGATGGTAAAATTATATTAGCTGATCACAAAGAGTATGTTTTTAACTCAATCGAAGTTATTTTTACTTCTTTTTTAATGATAAGCTTTCAAAATTAATATATCTAAATTTATGTGTAATAAAATTTCGGGTGATTATGGAATTATATAAACTTCTTTGGGTTGATGATGAAATTGAACTTCTGAAGTCTCATATAATTTTCTTATCAGAAAAAGGATATGAAGTTGATACCGCTTCAAACGGCGAGGATGCAATTTCTTCTGTTAAAGGGAAAAATTATGATCTGATTCTTTTAGATGAAATGATGGCTGGTATGGGCGGCCTCGAAACATTAAGCCAGATTAAAACTATTGATCCGAATATGCCTGTTGTTATGATTACAAAGAGCGAAGAAGAATCTCTTATGGATGAAGCTATTGGCGTTAAGATAAGCGATTACCTGACCAAACCTGTAAATCCCAGTCAGGTATTGCTTGTGTGTAAGAAAATATTGGAAGGTAAAAAAATTACAGGGCAATATGCTGCCAAAGATTACCTGCAGGATTTCAACCAAATTTCTCAAGCACTTATGGGTAATCTTGATTACGCAGAGTGGATTGATATTTACCGTAAGCTTGTTGATTGGGATCTCGAACTTGATAAGCATACAGAAATTGGATTGAAGCAAACATTGTTCGATCAAAAAAAAGAAGCAAACAAAGAGTTTTCAAAATTTGTTGAAAAGCATTACACTCATTGGATTAATTCACCAGGCGATATTGACACCCCAACATTAACCACCGAGATAACTGATAAATATGTTCTTAATCAATTGGCTGATGAAAATATAACCGTCTTTTATTTTGTCATTGATTGTTTACGGCTCGATCAATGGTTGGTGATGGAAAAGCATCTTGTTGATATTTTCAATATTGAAAAGGATTACTATTATTCCATTCTTCCAACGGCAACACCTTACGCAAGAAATTCTCTGTTTAGCGGTTTATTTCCTAGTGAAATAGAAAAATTCTATCCCAAACTTTGGCAGGGTAAAGATGATGATGAAAGAAGTATGAATAAATATGAAAAAGAACTTCTTCAGTTACTGCTCGATAGAAAAAAAATTAAATTGAAAAAGGATCTGAAGTATATAAAGATTATTGATCCTGATGTAGGACGTAATTTTGAACAGAACATAATTTCATACAAGGATCTGAATCTTATGGCTGTTGTAGTAAACTTTCTAGATATGATTGCTCATGGTCGTTCTGATTCCGAATTGCTGAAGGAAATTGCTCCTGAAGAAGCTGCCTTCCGTTCATTAACTAACAGTTGGTTTACTCATTCATCTTTGCTTGGAACTTTTAGAGCGATTGCTAAAATGAAAAATGTTAAAATAGTTGTTACAACCGATCATGGAAGTATAAGGTGCTTAAGAGGTGCAAAAGTATTAGGTGATAGGGAAGCATCTTCAAACCTAAGATTTAAGTACGGAAGAAACCTGAAAGTGGATAACAAACATGCAATCTATATCAAAAATCCGCAGGATTATAAACTTCCGAAAAGGGGAGTTACAATAAATTATATAATTTCAAAAGAAGATTATTACTTTGTTTATCCAACGGATTATCATAAGTATCTTTCGCATTATAAAGATACATTTCAGCATGGTGGAATTTCAATGGAAGAAATGATTTTACCTGTTATCACAATGGAACCTAAGTAGTATTGTGGAATTACCGTTTGTAACAACCGTAAATAATGAAAAAGGCACCGAAGATTTAGCAATTAAATTTGCAAAAGAATTACAGAATGGACAGGTAATTGTTCTCAACGGTAATTTGGGTTCGGGTAAAACATTTTTTATTAAAAAGGTAATGCAGCAGTTTGGAATAAACTACGTTAACAGTCCATCATTTGCTATTGTAAATGAGTATGAAGGTAAAATTAAAGCATACCATTTCGATTTTTATAGATTGATGAATATAGCTGAATTATTTGATATCGGTTGGCAAGATTATTTAAATGATGCTGAAGCAGTAATTTTTGTTGAATGGGGTGAATTAATTAATGAGGCATTGCCAAAAGAAAGATTGGAAATATTTATTACAATTCTTGAAGGCACCATGCGAAAATTTGAATGTATATTATATGAATAAAGTTAAACCAATTCTTGCAATAGAAACTTCCGAAGCAATTTGTGGTGCAGCATTATATTATTCTACCGAAAAGTATTTCGCATCTTCAATAAAACTTAAACATTCGCATTCAGAAGAATTATTTGAGATAATAGGATTTTTATTCCGGCAGGCAGAAATTAACAGAGATGAGATCAGTTCGGTTGCAGTTTCCAGAGGACCGGGTTCATTTACTGGTTTACGAATTGGAATGGCTGCAGCTAAAGGTATTGCAAGCGGAACAGGTGTTCCCTTAATTGTTGTTCCAACATTTGAAGCTCTGGCTTATCAGCTTTCTTCTTTTAGTTCTAATAATATGGAATTTATCATTGCAAATAAGGTAAATAAGGATGAAGTTTACTATTCTAAGTTTAATATTAAATCCAATAACTATATATTTGTGGATGAATTAACAATTTTAACTAACGAAGAGTTTGTTAATAAATCAATTGGGATTAAAGTTTATGGAAGTGCATCTTACTTGGTTGAAGAAGATAAAAATAGTAATATAATCAGTTCACCCGCTGCGGAGTATGTTGCTGAGTGGGCATTGAAATTTGGTGAGAAAAATTTAACTTTTGATTATGATTATTTAGAACCAAGTTATTTAAAAGATTTTATTGTAAAAATGAGGCATAAAAAATGAAAAAGTTATTATTAATTATCGTTTCATTATCATCTTTAAGTTTTGCTCAGTTAATGGGTCCAAAATTAGTTACTCAGCAAGATGAACATGATTTTGGAGATATTAAACAGGGTGAGAAAGTTACACACGTTTTTGTAATCATAAACAGTGGTGGTGACCTTCTTACGATCAAAAGTGTTAAAGCTTCCTGCGGATGTACCGCAGCCTTACCAGAAAAGAATGAATTGGCTCCTGGTGAATCAACCAACTTAAATGTTACTTTTAATTCTGCCGGAAGACTTGGTAAACAGAAAAAGTTAATAAGGATTGAAAGCGACGATCCTGATAACCCGCAGGTTATTGTAACCATAAAAGGTAATGTTGTATTGTCCGATGCCGAAAGTTCAACTTATCCGGTTCTTAATTTTGGTGAAACACAACATGATTTTGGAAAAGTAGATGAAGGAAAAGTTGTTGAATATACATTTAAATTTGCCAACGGTGGGAAATCTACCCTTAAGATAAAAGACATAAAAACCTCATGCGGGTGTACAGCCGCTTTGGTTAGCAGTGAAGTATTAAAACCCGGTGAGCAAGGGACATTAAAAGTTGAACTTGATACTTCGAACAGAAAAGGAAAGATGAGCAGAACGATAACCATTGAATCCAACGATCCGAAAGATCCTACTAAAATTTTAACTGTCTATGCAGATATCCAGCAATAGGAAAACAAATGCCCTGGTTTAGAAGATCAAAAGAAAAAATTTCTCCCGATTCCAAAAAAATGGAATTGCCAGATGGTTTGTGGGAAAAATGTCTTGGCTGTGGAGAGATAATTCATAATAAGCAGCTGGAATCTAATTTGTGGACTTGTCTCAAATGTGATTATCATTTCAGGGTTGGCAGTGAAGAGTATATTCGCGTTCTTCTTGATGATAAAAGTTTTAAAGAACTTTTCAAAAAAATGAGATCTTCGGATCCGTTAAAATTTGTTGATACTAAAAAATATAATGAACGGATAGCTGCAACAATAAATAAAACAGGTTTGAATGATGCTGTTCGAGTTGGCACCGGCAAAATAAATGGTAAATCCGTGGCATTTGGTTGTATGGATTTTAAATTTATCGGCGGAAGCATGGGCTCGGTAGTTGGCGAAAAGATCGCGCGTATTATTGATAAAGCTTACAAAAGTAATATACCTCTAATAATTATCTCGCAAAGCGGAGGTGCAAGAATGATGGAAGGCGCATATTCGCTTATGCAGTTAGCTAAAACAAGCTCAAGATTAGCACGGCTTGCAGATGCTAAGATACCTTATATTTCAATTCTTACAGACCCAACAACAGGGGGCACTACGGCAAGCTACGCAATGCTCGGCGATGTTAATATTGCCGAACCAAAAGCATTAATTGGTTTCGCCGGTCCTCGCGTTATTAAACAAACGATCGGTAAAGACCTTCCTAAAGGTTTTCAGAGATCAGAGTTTTTATTAGATAAGGGCTTTGTTGATAAGATTGTTTCCAGGCAGGAACTGAAGGAAACAGTTAGCGATTTAATTGATTTAATGACCTGAGGTTTATATCAAAACTATCACCAAAATTGGTGAAATGCAGGATGTATCTTCTTCTCTAAAATCTGCAGGGAAGACTATTGGTTTCATTCCCACAATGGGCTTTCTTCACGAAGGTCATCTCTCCCTGGTAAGAAAATCAAAAGAATTTTGTGATGTTACAATAGTTTCAATTTTTGTTAATCCAACTCAATTTTCTCCATCTGAAGATTTAGCACTCTATCCACGTGACATCGAAAAGGATAATAAACTCCTGCTTGAACAGAAAGTTGATTATCTTTTTTATCCTGATGCCGACGAAATCTATCCTCAAAATTTTCAAACATTTGTAGATGTTAATCATATAACAAAAAAGCACGAAGGAGAATCCAGACCGACACACTTTAAGGGGGTAACTACGGTTGTTAATATTCTTTTTAATTGCGTAATGCCGGATCATGCATTTTTTGGACAGAAAGATGCACAGCAGGCTGCGGTTATAATGCAGATGGTAAACGATTTGAAGATACCTGTAAATATTAATGTTTGCCCTATTGTACGTGAATCAGATGGGTTGGCAATGAGTTCAAGAAATGTATATTTATCGGAAGATGAACGGAAGGATGCGGTGGTACTTTACAACGCACTTCAAAAAGCTAAAAACATGATTGCTGAAGGGGAGGAAAGAGTTTCTTTAATTATATCGGATATGATGACCAATATTGAAAAGGTAAAATCTTCAAAGCTGGATTACATAAAAATTGTTGAGACAAAATCGTTTGAAACTGTAGAGGAATTAAAAAGCAAAAATGAATATTATATTTTAGTTGCTTGCAAAATTGGCAACATAAGGCTGATTGATAATGAGCTGATAATGGTAGATTGAAAATCTATTCATTATTTAATTCATACAAAGTGCGGATTCCTCTCAAAACCAAAAACTCATCATAAATTATTTTATTCGAAAGAAACTTTTGCAGCTTATCTGACATACCTCCTGTTGCATAAATAATAAGATTGGAACAATCATCTAAATTGTTTATATGGCTTATTATCTTTTCAATTAAACCAACTGCAGAATTAATAACCCCGCTTGCGATTGAAGAATGAGTATCATTGCCTATTATAAAATTATAATTATCTATCGTTAAATCAGGTAGTTGCGAAGTTTGTGTGGATAGAGATTTAAACATTGTATTTATTCCCGGGGCGATCAGTCCGCCTGAAAATATATTTGGATGCTTTACAATATTAATTGTAGTAGCTGTTCCAAAATCTATTATAACTAAATAGGTGCCTGCATTTAAGCTATTGTTGTACAAATTAAATGCACCTTCTGCTGAGCATATTCTGTCAATCCCTAATGTGTCAGGAGTTTTATAATCAATCTTCAGATTAAATTTACAATCGTTATTTATTATAAATGGTTTGAAAGTAAAACTTGCCGAGAGTAGTTCAACAATTATTTTTGTTTTTTGGGGAACCACAGAACTTATTGCAATACTTGAAATTGCATGTTTTTTGATAAAGGATTTAAGTAATGTAATATTCGTAAAAATATAATGTTCTTCTAAATCCTCACCCTTGAAAACACCAGCTTTAATGTTTGTATTTCCAATATCGAGAGTAAGAAGCATTATAAAATACTCACATCGCCAGAGTGCAAAGTTTCCATTTTATCATCTGTTCTAAGAACCATGAAACCATTTTTATCAATGTCATTAAATATTCCGTGCTTTGTAACATCATCGTTAACAACGGTTATTCTTGCACCTATCATCTTGCACTTTTCTTTCCAGTCCTCAAGAATTTTATCCGGAAATTTAATTGATGAATTTAACATTTCTTCGATGTTATTTAATATTTCAGCGAGTGTCTTTTCTCTATCAACAGGATGTCCCAATTCCTTCTTAAGCGAAGTTGGTTCAGTTGTAAACTTTCTCTGAAATGCAATTTGATTTACATTTAACCCTATCCCAATAACAAGTCGTTCAATTTTACTCCCCTTCGAGGTAGATTCAATTAATATGCCCGCGGCTTTTTTGCTATCAATTAAAACATCGTTGGGCCATTTAAGTTCTGTTTTAAGCTGGTAAAGATTTTCAATTGATGCTGCCAGAGCAAGTGAAGCAACAAAATTAAGCATGTTTATTTTTTTTTGAAAATATTTTGGTTCTGTAATTAGGATTGAAAAAGTGAGATTCAGCTGGTCATCGCTATACCACGCCCTGTTCTTTCTGCCCTTCCCATCAGTCTGTTTTTCAGCGAAAAGCACAGTGCCGTGTTTATTATAAAAATTGCTTTCACCTAGCAGCTCAGTATTTGTAGAGGGGACTTCCTCTGCATATATAAAATTGCGTCCAATTACATCGGTATTTAATTTTAAATCAAACTTTTCCAGATCGAACATTATTTTCTCCATTGTGTATTTTAAAAATATTAAAAATTGTTCAAACTGTCAGCTTTGTTGTCAGGAATTAAGCAAAGCCCGTCATAATGACAAGCATTGCGCCACTAAATTTTTTTCTTTAATTCAAAATAAATACAGGTAACTTACTATAATACAATAGGTTACAAAGAATTTAACTATCTGGCATAGCAGTTGTCTTAGTTAGCCAAACTGAAACATTAATATAAGTAATTTTTTAAGGAGAAATAGAATGACTAATGTAATATTCAAACCGTTTATTGCGGAAACAGGTTTTGATAAGATTTTCAACGAATTCACAAATAATGTGGAATTCCCGTTTAAAAGGTTTCCAAGGGTTGATGTGGTTGATGATGAAAAATCAATTAGATTAATTGCTGAACTTCCGGGAGTAAAAAAAGAAGATGTAAAGATTTTATTGGAAAATGGTTCTCTAACAATTAGTGGTGAAAAGAAAAATGAATTTGAAGCTAATGAACAGATTAATGTATTTAGGAATGAACGGTTGTTCGGAAAGTTTGAAAGAAAATTTGAACTTCCTGAAGAAATAAATCCGGATGAAATTAGAGCAAAATTTGAAAATGGGTTGCTTAAAATTTCAATTGCTAAGTTAGTACCGGAAAAACCAAAAGAAAGAATAATAGAAGTAAAATAATTTTTTATTAACCTGCAGAACAATCTGCAAGCATTGAATAGGAGAATCAAATTATGAGTAAAATAATAGGAATAGATTTAGGAACAACTAACTCTTGTGTTTCCGTGATGGAAGGAAATGATCCGGTTGTAATTCCTAACTCTGAAGGAGGAAGAACAACTCCCTCCGTTGTTGCGTTTGCAAAAAACGAAGAAAGATTAGTTGGTCAACCGGCTAAACGCCAGGCAATAACTAATCCTCAAAAAACAATCTCTTCCATAAAAAGATTTATGGGAAGAAAAATTAATGAGGTGCAAACTGAAATAACAGAAGTGCCTTACGAAGTTGTTGAAGGTGATAATCAGACAGCAAGAGTAAAAATTGATGATCGTCTTTATTCACCACCAGAAATAAGTGCAATGATCCTTCAGAAGATGAAAAAAACTGCTGAAGAATATTTAGGACACGAAATTACAGAAGCGGTAATAACTGTTCCTGCTTATTTTAACGATTCTCAAAGGCAGGCAACAAAAGATGCCGGTGAAATTGCCGGACTTACAGTAAAGAGAATTATTAACGAACCAACTGCCGCAGCATTGGCTTATGGTTTGGATAAGAAATCGCATGATCACACAATTGCAATATACGATCTGGGTGGCGGTACATTTGATATTTCCATTTTACAGCTAGGTGATGGTGTATTTGAAGTTAAATCTACAAATGGTGATACTCATCTTGGTGGTGATGATTTCGATCAGAGATTGATTGATTATCTTGCTGATGAGTTTTTGAAATCTGACAGTATTGATCTTCGAAAAGATCCAATGGCTTTGCAGAGATTGAAAGAAGCTGCAGAAAAAGCAAAGATGGAGCTTTCATCATCTGCTTCTACGGATGTAAATCTTCCGTTTATAACAGCAACTCAGGAAGGACCGAAACATCTTAACATAAACATAAGCAGATCTAAATTCGAACAGTTAGTAGATGATCTTGTACAAAGAACAAAAATGCCTTGTGAGCAGGCAATGAAAGATGCCGGTGTAACAAGTTCTGATATAGATGAAGTTATTTTAGTCGGGGGTTCAATAAGAATTCCGATGGTACAGCAGTTGGTAAAAGACTTGTTTGGCAAAGAACCGCATAAGGGCGTTAACCCCGATGAGGTTGTTGCAATCGGTGCTGCTATTCAGGGTGGTGTTTTAACCGGTGATGTAAAAGATGTACTTCTGCTTGATGTTACTCCGTTATCGCTTGGTATTGAAACACTTGGCGGCGTTATGACAAAATTAATTGATGCAAACACGACTATTCCAAGCAAGAAGAGTGAAATATTTTCAACTGCTTCAGATAATCAGCCATCAGTTGAAATTCATGTGCTTCAGGGTGAAAGATCAATGGCGGTTGATAACCGTACACTCGGAAGATTTCATCTTGATGGTATTCCTCCGGCACCAAGAGGTGTTCCACAGGTTGAAGTAACCTTTGATATCGATGCTAATGGTATTATGCATGTTCATGCGAAGGATAAATCTACAAATAAAGAGCAAAGCATTAGAATTACTTCTTCCAGCGGAATAAATCAGGAAGAAATTGAAAAAATGAAAAACGATGCGAAAGAACATGCTGCTGAAGATAAAAAGAAGAAAGAAGAGATAGATATAAAAAACTCCGCAGATAGTCTTGTCTTCCAGATCAAAAAACAAATGGAAGAAATGAAGGACAAACTAACGGACGAAAATAAATCGAAGCTTGAAACCGAGATAAAGAAAGTTGAAGATGCATTAACTGCTAATAATATCGAACAGATAAAATCAACAACTGAAGCATTAAATAAAGTATGGGGTGAAATAGCACAGCAGCTTTATGCGCAGGCAGATGCACAGCAAGCACCTGGAACCGGTGATGCTGGACAGCAGCCGGGACCGGAACAAACCGGAACTGATGATGATAAAAAAGAAGACGTACAGGATGCATCTTACGAAGTTGTTGACGACGATGATAAAGATAAGGACAAAGATAAGTAATGATTATTCCGCATCTGTTTTTACAGGTGCGGATATTTTTTGAAAATTGTGAAAATTCTTTTATTGTATCCTAATGAAGAAATCGCGACAGATAAATGATTTTGATATTTAATTAATTATTTCTCTCGCATTGCAATAACAATTTTTAGTATGATAGTGGAAAAGCAGAAATGATACTGCAGAAAGTAGATTAATATGAATAACAGTGAAAATATACCCGTTAAAGTAAAAGGCAATAGCTCGGTAGAAGAGTTATTGGAAACACAAAATTATATTTCGCCAATAGTAAATATTTATGAGACCGACGATGAATTTGTGTTAACTGCAAATATGCCCGGTGTTTTAAGAGATAATGTTAAAGTCAGGGTAGAAGGTGATGCTTTAATTATGTTTGGTGCAATAGAATATGAAGATGCATTTAATAGGAACTATCTTTTAAATGAGCAGGAAATTGCCAACTATTACAGAACATTTAAAATCTCTGATACTGTTGATCAATCAAATATTGAAGCAAGGTACGACAACGGACAGTTGGTTGTTAATTTAACAAAAAATGAAAAAGTAAAACCGAGAACCATAAATATTCTTTAATCAGAAGTGAAGTTTTAGCACCGTTCAGGACGGGACTTTTTTTTACCTTCTTTGTTGAGAAAAATTTCCGGATGCTGAAATGAAAGTTTTCACCAGCAAAATAAAACGAATTGGA
>JBATTD010000591.1:0-1790 GCA_049670345.1 Ignavibacteriaceae bacterium | reverse complement strand
AGCGACAATAAAGCAAGTGAATTAAATAATATATCTTGCACAACGAAAGGCAGATTTGAATAATCATTAACCTGGTAGTTTAGTGCCTTTAGTTTTTCCGCAATAAAAAAGTATAACTCGTAGTCTCTATCGGAAGGTCTTTGATGTTTTGCTATTAACCTATTATCAATACGGTTGATTCTATTTATATTTTTATTTTGAATATTTTGCATGATACTATCCCAGCGAGGAGAGTTATCTAAACCGCTTTCCCAGGGATGTAAAACACATATTAAACCATCACCAATTAAGTCTCTATCTTCATGTAAGAATCTATGGTAAGAAAGAAGTTTTGGATAGATATCAATTAAAAATTTTTGAGCGTTTTGCTTATCTTTTGAATTCTTATAGACATTCAATGCAGCAAAAGATAATACAGGGGGCTGAGTAATCCCGGATGTACTAATAATCTTAGGTGAACCATCAATCTTCTTTGATCCCCAAAAATTTGCATCAGGCAGATATTTATCAGAACTATCAGAATAAACAATATGTGGGATCATTCCATTAATCCATTGTCCATCTAATAATGAAAGTATTTCCTTTTGTGCTCGTTCTTCTTTAATGTAGGATAATCCAATAGTAATAAAACCAGAGTCCCAGTTCCATTGATGGGGATATAGATTTGAAGATGGTTTAGTGAAGTGCTTATGATGGTTTAAATTAAGTACTTCAATAGCCCGATGTTTTAGATCTTCAAGCTGATCATCCGAAAACATTTATTATTCATACTCCCTAACTCTTAAATAGCAATTCTCCATGGAACAAATGTTACAGGTATATGCTTTCTTCTTTACATTTTTACCCAGTCCAATTATCCCGCTTACAGATTTTATCGGAGTCATTAATGCAGACTCGGTAACTTCAATTCCACAAAAATTATCGGGGAAAAAAGAAAAAAGATTATGCTGGTCGGAAACATTCCAATCGCAGTAACCGGGACTATACCTGTTTGTACAATTTAGCCCCAACTTCTCAGCTTCAATATTTATTTGTCCTTCAAGCCAATCAACGGCAGCCTCAATAATCTCTGAACCTATAGCTTCTGCAAAATAGTGGTAGAAAATATCGTTCTCATCATCGAATGATCTACACCAATCATCATATTGTTTTCCAAGCGTGCATGCAAATAAAGCTGAACCCTCTATTTTCTGGAGTTGGGTAGTGATAATATTTTCAGTTATAAACTCAGTGTTGTTGACTATAAGCCTGGATTTATTCTCCACTCTAACATCGTCGTGAATCAAATTAAATCCACCTTTTATTTCAAGATGATTTTTAGACTCTTGAATTAAACTATTAAGCATATCCTGAAAATGATCCGGCATTGATCCGGAATTATAGCCCAGTGCTCTCTCGATTGCTTCAGTGTTAACCGTTATCTGGTGATACAATATATCAAATTCAAATAGCAATGATTAGATTGAAATAATTAATGAAAATGTTTTGCAAAGCTATGTGGCTCCGGAAAAAAACCATCTGCACCGATGTCATCTGCAAATTGTTTTGATAATGCAGCGCCACCAACAAATACTTCAATTCCGTTAGATTCACTTTTTATAGCTTTAATAATTTCTCCCATGTTCATCATGGTAGTTGTTAATAATGCACTCAATCCCACAATGCATTTTTCATGATTTTTTATTTCATTCAAAAATTTTTCTGATTCCACTCTAACTCCTAAATCTATAACATTCCATCCATCACCTTTCATAACCATTTTAACTATATTCTTACCAATATCATGCAGG
>JBATTD010000590.1:0-2149 GCA_049670345.1 Ignavibacteriaceae bacterium | reverse complement strand
GCTGCAGCACAGTTGTGGGGTCCGGTAGCAGGATATGTTATTGCTGCTGCAGGTGTAGTTGCCTGCTTTGGTGCATTGAATGGTTGGATTCTTCTGCAAGGTCAAATCCCATTAGCTGCCGCAATCGATAACCTCTTCCCGAAGAGATTTGCAAATCTTTCAAAAGCCGGAACACCAGTTTTCGGTTTGATACAATCAAGCGTTCTTATTTCTTTTATAATGATGATGAATTTTACTCAAGGGTTAGTTGAAAAATTTACTTTTGTAATACTTTTAGCAACTTTGGCTACCCTCGTTCCCTACCTATTTTCAACCTTAGCCCAACTGAAATTTATTTATTTAACCCGCAATAATAAAAAACTTGTAAAATTATCACTCATAACTATATTAGCATTTCTTTACTCGGTTTGGGCGGTTATCGGTTTGGGAATTTATACTGTAATTTGGGGAGTGATTTTCATTGCAACAGGGATTCCTATTTATGTTTGGATGAGATTGCGCAAAGCTAAAGATTATTAATTATTCACCAATATCCTCATTCCAAAGTTCAGGTTTTGCATTGATAAAATCTCCCATAAGTTTAATGCACACCGGATTGTTTAAGATCTCTAACTCAACTCCACGTGAACGAAGATAATCTTCCGGACCTTGAAAGGTTGTGTTTTCTCCAATTACTATTTTTGGAATTTTATAGAGAAGTGCAGTACCGCTGCACATATCGCAGGGAGATAGTGTAGAATAAAGAGTTGCTTTTTTATAATCACTTGCTTTTAATCGTCCGGCATTTTCAAAACAATCCATTTCAGCGTGAAGAATTGCACTGCCGTTTTGTGCCCGGCGGTTGTGTCCTCTCCCAACTATTGTATTATCAATTACTAAAACAGAACCGATTGGAATTCCATCTTCTTCTAATCCTTTTTTTGCTTCCTCAATTGCAACTTCTAAAAATTTATCCATACGGCATCCTCATAATATTATCGCGAGTTAAATTTTAGTTTCTAAGTTTTTGTAAACGTGTTAAGATTAAATATCCAATTCCGATTCCAATAAAATAATAAATAAAATCATACAAATTGAAAGAAGTTCCAAGAACTGTCCTGCCGATAAAGTAACTTCTGATAATCTCCAGGAATTCAGGATGCCATAGTTGAAGCACCTCTAAAGAACAGGTAACTATAAAAACTGATGTGGCTATTACCCATGCCCTAGCATTCAACAATGACAAGAAAACTAAAAGACACCAGAAAATTTCATAGAATACACCACCCAATGAATCGTTTACCCAGCTTGCACCAGGACCCGAATAAATTTTAGTATAGAAACCAAGCGGGGTGATGAGCAATAATAATATCAGAGCCCATTTTTGTTTTGTTGAGATTTTAGAGAGGGTCATTGTTATTCATTATTACTTTAATTAAATAATCATCTATTTATACAATCAATGCGTTTGTCCCATACTACTGAAGACATAATCTCCATTTGTTATTTGATCCCTCTAATTTCTAACAGCGGACACAATATAATCAGCAACAATATTTAAAATAGATTGTTCTTGTTGATCTGCAGTATCCCATTCTAAGTACGACTCAGCTGTGGTTACAACAATCATGTTCAGATCAGGAAAATTGATTACAAATTGACCCCCGTAACCGATTGCGAGAAAAACCTCATACGTATTGATTTCACCAAGCCACCATAAACAACCGTAGTTATAATTATGTAATGCACCCCAGTTTTTCCCGGTAAATTGGGTGTAATTTGTTAGTGATTCTTCAACCCATTCAGCCGGAACAATTTGATTTCCGTTTAACCTGCCATTGTTCATATAGAGATAGCCAAGTCTTGCCATATTCCTTGGTGTGAAGTACATACTATTCCCGCCAAAATAATAACCTTGCGGATCTTGTTGCCATGCAGCTACATCAATATCCATTGGTTTTAGTAAATAATTTTTGGCAAATTCCAGAGTACTCATACCGCTTGCTTTTGTGATTATTGCAGAAAGGATATGTGTTTGAAATGTATTATATGAAAATTTAGTGCCGGGTTTATAATAAAGTGGTAGTTCAATTGTAGTTTTTAACCAGTTTGAGCTATTAGCAATTTGTTCATAATTATTTTGTTCGTGATCAAATCCTGCACGCATCAT
>JBATTD010000589.1:0-2126 GCA_049670345.1 Ignavibacteriaceae bacterium | reverse complement strand
GTCATCCACCCGCTGTGTTCATATATGTCGGGAATGGGAGAACTTAATGAAACTAATTGCGGATTATTTTTATCACTAACATCAACAAGATCGTAAGAATCTGCAGCACAAGCAACAACAGTATCATCCCATACATAAACATCGTGGATATAACCACTTGCTGTATAGTAAGCTGTCCGTATCGGATTAACCGGATCAGAAAGATCAAGTATATGCATTCCGCCGCCGCCGCCGGTACCAATTACATAAGCGTAGCCGTTATCAATAAAAATATTATGTGCACGATTAAACCATGTATCAACAGTATTAACAAGTGAAACAGAAGTTGGAAGATTTGAAAGATCGATTATTTGTAATCCTTGTCCCGAACCTGTTCCTTCGGTTACAACATAAGCGTAATTTAAATGAGTTTTAATATCGCGCCATTCGTATGGCGGAGCGGTTGGACCGGAAATAAAATCCACTTCTACCGGATTGGCAGGATCGGTAACATCGATTATTGATGTACCGCCCGTAACACCCATTAGTGCATATTCTCTTCCATTCGCAGCGTATCCCCAGATATCTGCATAAGCAGTATTTGGATAGGGATTTAATTGCCCGAGAAGATCAACATTTTGTGAATATAAATGATTGATAAATACCAAACTTACAATCGTAACCATGTATATAACTCTATTCATAAAAAAATCCTGCTTGTTCTAAAATTTTTATTTAAGAAATGTGATCTTAAGAGATTCCAAATCTGTTTCTGATTGAACTAAAACAATATAACTGCCTGAAGGGAGGTGTTGGTTTGAATCAGTCCTTCCAGTCCACTCAAATGAGCGTGTACCTTTATTTAAATAATTGTCAAACATTGTTTTTACTTTTTCACCAAGTATGTTAAATATTGTAACTTTTAACACACTGCTTGTTTTCAAATAAATAGTTATTGAAACATTCGGATTAAATGGATTTGGATGAGCTGTAACATGAAAGGTAAAAGGCGGCTCAATTATCTCATTTTCAACATAAGTAACAGTTGTATTTTCGTGAAGATATAAACCACCTTTCACATTTCCAAGGAATAAATCCGTATCACTATCATTATCGATATCAATAAAATACGGAACTGTGCTATAACCAAAACTTTCATCTATGAACTGATCTGTTACTTCCTGCCACAAAGGATTTTGATTAGAACCGTTGTTTTGGAAGTAGAAAAACTTTCCAAGTCTATTACCTGAAAACATATCAGTTATATTATCATCATCATAGTCAATCAGAAAGGGTGTACTGTTATCACCAACATCTAAATTACCATAGAATGAATCATTCAAAGTAAACTCATACCCAGCTTGATTTCCTGTGTTTTCAAAATATTTGAATTTGCCATTAAAAGCTCCGACACTTAAATCAAGATCACCGTCATCATCTATATCAAATAAAAACGGTGATGAAGTGGTGCCAAGGTCAATAACATTGCCTGTATTATCTGTTAGTTCTCCCTGCAGCACAAAATTTGCACTTTCGGGATTCCCATCGTTTCTATAATAATCAATCTTCCCATCAAACAATCCAACCAGAAGATCAAAATCATTATCCTCATCTAAATCTCCCAAGGTTGGAATCACACTTAGATCGCCTGTAATATTGAAGTAAGAAGAATCGAGATATTGAAATGCAGGATTTGTTTCGGATCCAATATTTTCAAGAAAATGTATTGTGCCAATTGGATTATTTAGAGAACCAATAAATAAATCTTCATCACCGTCATTATCGATATCAGCAAAACTTGGATGACTGTTTCCTCTCACATCTAAAGTTTTTAAATAGTTTTCAGTAATCTTAATATGGTTTGCGGCCTGTGCAGTTCCTTCATTCGAATAGAACATAAGGGACTGAGGAACAGTTGGATCAAAAAGAACCGATACAAAGAGATCGTATTTACCATTGTTATTAATATCGACAAATCTCGGCATATTAAATCCACTTGTGTTTACGCTATCGAAACTAACAGGATATATATTTGAAATGAGCTGCATATCAGGATTTACCTCATCACCTTTATTATCAAATTGATAAAGACTATTGCTAAAAAAATCTCCCCAAAAAAGGTCCAAGTCGTTATCCGCATCAATATC
>JBATTD010000588.1:0-1639 GCA_049670345.1 Ignavibacteriaceae bacterium | reverse complement strand
GTGGCTCAGTTAATATATCATACTCACCAGTAACAACCAGCTTTTTAATTTTAGAGAATGGCACGACTTCGATCTCAGAGTGAGTTAACAAATGATGAACATTGTGAATGTACTTTTCTTTTTCATTACTGCTTAGCGATTTAAATTGATGACGAAGTAGTCTTTCGATTATTCCATAGTTGGTTATCTTGGATTTATACTTTGAATTTAGCAAAATTTCAACAATCAAATCTGAAAATAATCTCATCTCGTTCTTTTTTAAGTATTCTACTGATCGTTCAATCTTAATTTTTGTTTCTTCTGGAAGTTTACTCATCACCCCCGCCACAGTTAGATGGTTTACTTTTTCAGGATAGTTTCGCGAAAAAGAATACGCAATTCCTGCACCATAAGATGCAGCAATAATATCCACTTTATCCGATTTCGTCTCGCAAATTATCTCATCTACCAATTCAGCTAATGTATTTAGATTAAATTCACCGATTTTTATCGTATCCGCACTTCCCGCACCTGGTAAGTCAGCAATAATTACATTACTACTATCAATGAAGTATTTAATATACTTTGTCCACGATCGCATACTCTGCAAGAATCCGTTAAAAATAAACACCGGCGCAAACTTTGGTGCCGGGCTTTTAAAAATCCTGTAATGATAAGTAAAACCGTGAGATGTAAGGGCGACTAATTTATTGTCGAGATTTTGTAACAATACTATTTGAATTTTTACTGATCTGAAAAGTTTATTAAATATATGATAATAGATTAGAAGTGCAAAATAGAATCGAAAAAATTGGCTACATACTTGCAGCAAAAATAAAAAGCCCCGAACAAGTTCGGGGCTCATCAATCATTTTTGTCTAAGTTCCTTCGTATCCCGATAAAAAGTGAGCCTCAGGATAATAGCTTTGCCATCACTTCATCAGAAGCATCTTCTTAACTGAAGTAAAGCTGCCTGATTTCAAGCTGTAAAAATAAATGCCGCTTGCAAGACCTTGCCTGCCGGCAGGCAGGTTGGAAGCATCAAAATTGATCTCATATCTTCCAGCTTCCTGAACTCCATTTACGAGCGAACCAACTTTTGCTCCAAGTAAGTTATAAACATCTAATGTTACAAATCCATTTTCTGGAATTGAATATTTGATAACAGTACTCGGGTTAAATGGATTCGGATAATTCTGCTCAAGAGTATACTCAAGTGGAGCAGTAACTTCAACTGCAACCTCATCTGAATAATCAAATGTGCCGTTGAAATCTATTTGCTTTAAGCGGTAAGTGTAGTTACCACTTGCAACTTTTGAATCAGTATATGAATATGTTTGAATTTCTGTAGTTGTACCGTGACCAGGTACATAACCAATTTGTTCATAATCATTTTCAGCTTTACTCCTCTGAATTTCAAATCCCTGGTTATTAATCTCCGTTGCTGTACTCCAATTCAATAAAACATCAGATTTTGATACAGAAGCAGTAAAAGATTTTAGTTCGACAGGTAAATCGCTCTGTGGAACATGTGCATAAACAGTTCCCCATCTGCCATCTTCGGGTGGAGTCCCTGTTCCCCTTGTAATTGCATATTCATTAAAAACCCAAAATGATTTATCATCGGTAGGATCAACACTTGCACCGGTATAATCACCCC
>JBATTD010000587.1:0-5961 GCA_049670345.1 Ignavibacteriaceae bacterium | reverse complement strand
CAAATCTTTTGATCCCTTGTTTTATTAATGGAACATTAAAATTAATAAGAAATCCTAATCGCT
This sequence comes from Ignavibacteriaceae bacterium, assembly GCA_049670345.1. Lineage (GTDB taxonomy): Bacteria > Bacteroidota > Ignavibacteria > Ignavibacteriales > Ignavibacteriaceae > BMS3ABIN03. Next base: position 5,898 of record JBATTD010000587.1, on the reverse strand, counting down.
TACCGGTAAGTTTTAAATGGCTTAAAACCTGAGCTTGCCAAACCGGATAAACTTGATCAACTGCTTTTATTTCACAGATTACTAAATCTTCTACTAAAATGTCTAATCTCAACCCTTCGTCAAAAGTTATCCCATCATATACGATTGGAATATCAAGTTGCCGCGTTACTTGTAATCCGCACTTTTTCAATTCATGTTCCAGTGCAATTTCATAAATCTTTTCAAGTAAACCTGGACCTAATGCTTTATGAACTTTAAATGCTGCATTAACGATTAATTTCCCTATTCGTTCTTCGTCTTTTGATAATGGTTCATACTTCTTCATAATTTCTATCCTTTGAGTGACTTCGTGTCTTTGAGTCTTCGTGGCAAGTTTTCTTTAATAATATCCAACAGTTTCAAAATTGTCGTTCATAATCTATTTGTTCTGCTATTTTTTTCTCTCTTGTTTCCCAATAGGACTGAGATTTTTTATCGATTTTAAGATGAAGGAAATCCTTCCCCATCAATTTTAAGAAAAACCCAATTGGTGTAATAACAATATAAAACAAAATAAATAAAATTAATCTGGACATAAACCATCCGAGTATGACTGCCAGAGTCATCCATATTTTATTCAATGGTTTTAATATGGAAGGAAGAATTAGTCCAAACAGTATTAGTAAAACACCAATTCCCTCAATAATAACAAAAGATGATTTCCCGGTTAAGTATAACACAATGCCAACAAGCAAAAGGACGGTACCAACAGTCAGTCCAAATTTCCGTAAAGTAGTTTTATCTTCCTTTATATTTTTAATTTCTTCTTTAAACATATTACTTAATCGAGTTCGAATTCCTTTTTCCAGTCAGTGTCCTTTTCTAACGGCTGTTGTTGTTTTTTATCGAACAAATAATTACCCATCACAAGGTAATCCATATCGGTGCGCATAAAGCAGCGGTAAGCATCCTGCGGTGTACAGACAATCGGTTCGCCTCTAACATTAAAAGAAGTATTGATTATTACAGCACATCCTGAATCTTCTTCAAACTTTTGTATGAGTTTGTGATACAAAGGATTAGTATCGCTGTGAACGGTTTGCAGCCGTGCCGAATAATCAACGTGAGTTATAGCGGGAATATCCGAACGCTGAACATTTAATTTATCAATACCGAACAACTGTTTTTCAGCATCGCTCATATTCATTCGCCTTTCCTCCTTAACGTTTGCAACAAGCAGCATATAAGGACTATCAACATCTGCATCAAAATATTCTGAGACTCTCTCTCGTAATACTGATGGTGCAAAAGGTCTGAAGCTCTCACGGAATTTGATTTTCAGGTTCATGGTTGATTGCATTTTGGAAGAACGAGCATCACCGATTATTGTTCGGGAACCCAAAGCTCTCGGGCCAAATTCCATTCTGCCCTGAAACCAGCCAATTACTTTTTCAGCGGCAATTAATTCTGAAACTTTTTTTGTTAGATTATCATCATCTAACTTCTGTGCTTTATAATTTCCACCATTAATAAAGGAGATTATTTGTTCGTTAGAATATTCGGGACCGAGATATGAACCATTTTGCGAATCAGTTTTTCCGTTTGTAGTTCTATCATTTCCGAGATAACCGTACCATGCAGAAAGTGCCGCACCAAGTGCACCTCCGGCATCTCCCGCCGCTGGTTGAATCCATATATTTTCAAAAGGTCCTTCTTTAAGCAATCTTCCATTGGCAACACAATTAAGTGCAACTCCGCCAGCTATTGCTAAATTCTTTAAACCTGTTTCATTATAAACATGCTCTCCAATTTTCAAAACAATTTCTTCAGTTACTTCCTGTAGGGATCTCGCAATATCCATTTCACGCTGGGTTAAATTGCTTTCAGGTTTTCTCGGCGGTCCACCAAATAATTTATCAAATTTTTTATTTGTCATCGTCAATCCGGCGCAGTAATTAAAGTAGTCCATGTTCATTTTAAAAGAGCCGTCTTCTTTTACATCAATTAAATGATCGTAAATTAGCTGCTTATATTTTGGTTCACCGTAAGGTGCAAGTCCCATAACTTTATACTCGCCAGAGTTTACCTTAAACCCGGTATAATAAGTAAATGCAGAATAAAGAAGACCGAGTGAATGTGGAAACTTTATATCTGCCCATAGCTCAATCTTATTACCTTTCCCGGTGCCGTAACTTGTTGTAGTCCACTCACCGACGCCATCCATCGTAAGAATTGCTGCTTCATTAAACGGTGATGGATAAAATGCAGATGCTGCATGAGACTCGTGATGTTCGGGAAAAATTATTTTACCTTTGTAGTTCAGCGCTTCTTTAATGAGTTCTTTCATCCATATTTTTTCTTTTATCCATAACGGCATTGATTTAAGGAAGGACTTTATACCAACCGGTGCATAGGTGAGATATGTCTCTAGTATTCTTTCAAATTTAAGAAAGGGTTTATCGTAAAATGCTACTATGTCAATGTCCTCGCTGCTGATGTTTGCATAATCCAAACAGAATTTAATTGCATGCTGAGGAAATCGGAAATCATGTTTTTTTCTTGTGAATCTTTCCTCCTGTGCTGCTGCTATTATTTCACCATATTTAACAATACAGGCAGCGCTGTCGTGATAAAATGCTGATATTCCTAAAATGTACATTAACTTTTTCTGATATAGATTTCTATTGAATAACTTCTATTTTCTTTTGCCACGGTTGGACCCAATCAACATTTGGGGCAACGATTGGGACAGCAGTAATTTTGCCGCCAAATCCAAGTTTTCTTAAAGCAAAACTGCTGATATTTGTAACCTGAATTGATTCAAGTAAACCGAAATCAATTCCAACTCCATATTTTATTGCAAGATCAACTGTATAACTATCCATCCTTAATTTACTTTTCAAATAAAGTAATTCTCTCTTATATTCATCTTTAACTTTTTCGTATGATTGGGAAGCTGCAGTTACACTATCACGTTTATCAATCAGCTTAAAGATAGAGTAACCTTCGGGAACTTTTAACGGTCCGTAAATCTCTCCGATTTTCATCGTTACTGCAATTCGTCCAATCTCACCAAATTGCGATGAAGGAAAGAAACCAAATTCACCACTGTTTTTCTTCGTCCATTCACGTTTAGTGTACTGCTTTGCCAATTCATTAAATTCTTTTCCATCTCTAATTTCCTGAAAAATAATATCAACAATTTCCATGCTGTCAGTAAGAATTTCTATAATATTAATAAGCTGTGGATATTTTTCTTCTTCGTTCAATTGTTTATAGTAAGAATAAACTTCATCATCACTTACCTTCACCGAGTCTAAAAATTTATTTTGAAGCATTTGAAAAAGGTAGTTATCCGTCCACATATTTACGTCAGCCTGAACTTCCGGCAATAAATTATAACCTCGCTCAAATCCTTCTTTAGCCAGCAGTTCCCTTTCAATTATCTGCCTGGTTTTTGTATCCAATAATTTTCGAACAAACTGAATCTCATAATCTTCCGATGCAAAACCATCAAATGCAAGTATCCTGATAAATTGCTTCAATGTATGCGGATCATTCTCAAACTCAATAAGTATTAATTTCAGAGAATCCCTTCCGAATTCATTTTCAATAGTATTAACATCTTCTGCAAGTAAATTGTATAAATTGTTATCAGATATACGATAATTATCTCTCTTCCACTTAAACCTGGTTGATATTTTCTCTACAAGAATTTCAAACAATGCAGGGTTCACATCAATTTTTTTATCATTAAAAAATTCTTCAAAAAATTTTAAGTGTAATTTTTGCGACTTGCGTGCTTTTATTATTTTTTCTGCCTCAAGATTCGAGTTCTGTAAATCCTCAGCAGTATTAAGCATCGATTCAATTTTGTTTGTCAATCTGAAAATATACCATCCATCTGGGGTTAATATCGGAGCAGTGCACTCTCCTACTTTTAGATTATACAACGAGTCTTCAACCGCCGGATCCATTTGTCCGTAAACAACATCCCAAGGTTCTTTTTGTTCATCAAATTCCGGTCTAACAATCAACACAGAATCAAACACGATACCCTGAATAATCATACTATAAATATTTTTTATCTCGCTTTCATCCTCTGAAAAAATAAAATTCACTTTCAAGCGGTTTCGGTTGCGATAAAATGCTTGTAGTAATTCATCATTACTTATATTAATTTTTTCAGCGATTTCTTTCTTATACAATGCATCTCTTACAAACATCTTTTCAAATTCATCCCTCGAAAACTTCATCACTTCAAGTTTGTCCAATCCTAAAGCAGAAGATTCTTGTGCCCATAATTTTTCGGCAATTATGGTATAAAGAAATTTTAATTTGGATGATTCAGTACCTGATTTATTATTCCTTTGTAAGCCGGGAGAAAATTCATAGCGTTCCAGGAATTCTCTTTCAGTTATTATTTTTGTTCCAACCCTTGCAACCGGTTTATCATTAATTTGCTGGCTAAACAAAACAGATGAATTAACTAGTAATGTAATTATCAGGACAGCAAAATATCTTGCATTCTGTCTAAAAAGTATCAAATTAATTCCATTAATATTTTGGGGTGTAAATTACTAAATTAGAAATTTTAATTAAATGTTATTACTATTATATAACAAAATTCAAAAAATCTGAAAACATAGAAGCTCGTTAATGTTAAAAAAGCAAAAAGTTCAAAACAAAGAAATAACTAATAAACCGGCTCCAAAATGGTTTTACTTTGTGATGATAATAATACCCATTGCGTTTATTCTTTTAACAGAAATTTTTCTTAGAGTAATAAACTACGGACTCGATTTTACAACTTTTACTCATGTTTCAAGTTATTACCCTGATAAACTTTTTCTTAATCCCGATCTGCCTTATAAATATTTCAGTAACCTGAAAGAACCTCCGACTGTTTTACCTGATGGATTTGATGATATTAAGAAGGAAAATGCTTTCCGTGTGTTCGTCATCGGAGGAAGTACAACAGCCGGCTGGCCTTATGTTCCAAATGCTTCATTCAGCAAAAACCTAAAAAGAAGACTTGAATTGGTCTTTCCAAAAAATATCATCGAAGTTATTAATTGTGGTGTTTCGGCTATAAATTCATACACACTAAGGGATATTGTCCCGGGAATTTTGGAACAACAGCCGGATTTAATTCTTATCTATGCCGGGCATAATGAATATTACGGTGCGCTTGGTGCAGGATCCTCCGTTTCAATGGGTAATTCAAGATTTTTTATTAACTCCTATATTTGGCTTAAAGATTTCAGAACCACCCAACTTATTGAGGATTTAATTACGTGGGTTTATGCTGCTTTTGGATCAGATGAGTTAGACAATAAATTTGAAAAGAACGAAACATTAATGGCAAGAATGGTAGGAGAATCACTCATTACATTAAACTCTGATATTTACTGGAACGGTATCAGCCAATTTGAAGGGAATCTTCGTGATATACTCGAAATCATTAAGGGTAAGAATGTCCCGGTTATAATCGGCAAACTTACATCCAACACATTGGATATGAAACCGTTTGTTTCCGTTAAGTCAAATGAGCTTCCCCCTGCAGACAGCATTTATAATGAAGGAAGAAGGGCCTATGAGGAAGGAAGATTTACCGAATCTGATAGTTTACTTAGTTATGCAAAAGAGCTCGATGCTTTACGCTTCCGCGCACCTCAAAAGATGAATGAAGTGATTGATAATTTGCGAAAAGAATTTGGTTATGCAGTTGTTGATATGGACTCTCTCTTTAGAATCCATAGCACAAATGGTATTGTTGGTTACAATTTAACTGTGGATCATCTTCACCCGAATATTGATGGTTATAAATTAATGGCTAAAGCATTTTTCTTAATGATGGCACGCTATAATTTATTACCTGATGGTGAAAGATTTAATTTAACTGTAACAAGTCAGGAT
>JBATTD010000586.1:0-5916 GCA_049670345.1 Ignavibacteriaceae bacterium | reverse complement strand
AGCAAGTGGTTAACTTATTCAAAAGGCAGTGATTCAAGAATGAGCTCAGTGTGGGTTTACTCTTTAGATAAAGATGAAGCAACACAATTAACTAGTGATTTTACGGATGAATTCAACCCGGTCTTCGGAACAGAAGGAAAGTATATTTACTTTCTTTCAAACAGAGATTTTAATCTGCAGTTCAGTGCATGGGAGTTTAATTATGTTTACACTAAGCCCACACGTATTTATGTTGCACCTTTAAACAGTAGGGTGCCTGCCCTGTTTCAGCCGAAGAGCGATGATGAAGATTTGCAGAATAACAACGGAAATGGAAATGGAAATGGAAATGAAAAGGAAAAGGAAAAGGAAGAAAAGATAGATGTTGTTATTGAACCTAATGGATTTGAAAACAGGATTGCAGTTCTTAAAGGCCCGTCCGGAAGATATAGTTCACTATTCCCGGTAGTGGATGGTGTAACTTATATGTTCAGAGATGATTCCGGCACAAAACTTAAAATGTATAATGTAAAAAGCGAAGAGGAAGTTACTATACTTGAAGATATTGACAACTATGTTCTTTCAGCTGATAGAAAAAAAATATTGTATAGTAAAAATAGCAGTTACGGTATTGTTGATGCCCAGAAGAATCAGAAGAATAGCGATGGCAGGTTAGCTCTTGATGGAATGATGATGAAGATAAATCCCAAAGAGGAATGGGCGCAGATTTTTATTGATGGCTGGAGATTAATGCGTGATTGGTTTTATGATGAGAACATGCACGGTAATGATTGGAACAAAATGCGGGAGAAGTATGAACCACTTGTAGATTTCGTTTCACACCGTGCTGATCTTGATTACATTTTTGGTGAGCTTGGTGGCGAATTAAATTCCGGACATGTTTATGTGAACTGGGGAGACATCCCATCCGTTGAAAGAATTGATGGAGGATTATTGGGCTGCGAACTTGAAGCTGATCCTTCCGGTTATTATAAGATCACCAAAATATTTAAAGGAGAGAACTGGCATGAGGATTTTCGTTCACCTTTAACAGAGCATGGTGTAAATATTAAAGAAGGCGATTATATCTTAAAGATAGACGGTGAAGAGCTTACAACAAAAGATAATCCGTATAAATTTTTAGAAGGAAAAGCGAGCAAAGTTATTACTCTTTTAGTAAGCAGCAAACCTGATTATAGTGGTGCACATCAGGAAAAAGTAAAACCAATAAGTAGAGAAACCGATCTTCGATACCTTGATTGGGTTGAATCGAGAAGGGAACTGGTGGATAAACTTTCTAATGGAAAAATAGGTTATATACATCTCCCCAACACTGGCGGTCCGGGGAACAGGGAGCTGTTTAAGAATTTTTATCCGCAAACAAACAAGGAAGCTCTGATAGTTGATGTGAGATACAACGGCGGCGGATTTATTCCTGATAGAATGATTGAACTGTTAGATCGTCCTTTACTAAACTATTGGGTTAGAAGGGGAGTTAAACCGAATCCAACTCCGGGATTTTCTAATCAAGGTCCGAAAGTATGTTTGATAAACGGATACTCAAGTTCAGGCGGTGATGCTTTCCCCTATTACTTCAGAGAACGTGAATTGGGTAAATTAATTGGTACGCGTACATGGGGTGGATTGATTGGTCTTTCCGGTAATCCTTCTTTAATGGACGGCGGTTCAATCAGCATTCCAACATTCCGATTCTTAACAAAAGATGGGAAATGGGCTGTTGAGAATGAAGGAGTTCATCCTGATATTGAAGTTGTAGACAGACCTGAGCTTGTAGCAAATGGTGAAGACCCAACATTGGAAAAAGCTGTTGAGGATTTACTTGAAGAATTGAAGAATAATCCTCCTAACGAGTTGGTTGTTCCAAATCCTCCTGATGAATCGAAGAAGTGAATTGAAAATGTCAGTCTGAGCCTGTCGAAGACTGGCATGTATATTCATTAACTTGGTCACATCTGTCTGTCGACAGGCAGGCTTCAACAAGCTCAGCGTGACAGTATTAAGTATTATTACAATACCCACACAACGTCGGAAGGAGATATCTATAAGATATACAGATTGCTTCTCCCGCCGGAGGGCGGCATCGCAATGACTGAATAATTCATTTACTCAAAAATCTCGTAGAAAGTATCTTCATAATAAAATCTAACATTCTGCCCAAGTGCAAGGAACTGTGCTGTTTCAGGTTTATCATTTAGCAGCTTAAAGTATTCATCAGTATTAAACTGAATACGTTTTTCATCCATCGTCTTTCGTTTCTGTAATTCCGAATCAACCCAAAACTTACCACTTTGGTAAATAGCTCTTCCCTGAACATTTTTTACTTGCTGCGTTAAGTTTCTTTCGTAACCCTCATCATCTTTGTAATTCATTCTACCGGAGCCTTGCTTTGTTTCACCATAATTGCTTGCCTGGTTCAATCCCTGGACTTCTTCACTAACAGTTACACTTTTATCACCACTTTTTTGCTTCATCGCATCATAATCACCTTCGGCATCTTTTCTTAATTTAGGTGCGGGCGGAAGTGTTTGGAAATCATCTGCAAGTTCATTTCTTCGCACCCGGATTTCTTCATCTTCCATTATTAAATAACTTGTGTAGGGAGTTACAATGCCATGCTCTCTTGCAAGTAAAGTTACTTCATCAACAAGCTCTTTATCTTCACCGTTCAATCGTATCTGGTCTAATAAAAATCCTATTCTTCGCGAAGCCCATAATTGAGGAATAAAAGCATATTCATCATTATCACTAACAAATTCAGGGTTAATTGTAAATGATTTTTTTTCACCTTTAACTGTTCCGCTTAATGTGATTTTTTTACTCCCGCTGCCGGTGTATCTTCCAAAAACAGTAATACTTGAACCTTTGAAAAGATCGGGCAAATTTTTTGGATACGATTGGAATATTTTTATTCCACTTGCAAAAGCAAGGGAAAGATTTGTTAACACCGGCGATTGCACCTTATCATAAAAGTTTGAAATTTTTATTTCAATATCTTCATTTGGTAAAATGTAAGTTCGTGTGGCTTTTGTAACTTCTGTTATTTTATCGAGCAGGTGAGTGTTTATTTCATTACCAATACCGAAAGTGAAGATGCGGGTTTTACTCTTATTAGAATTAGTAAGTTTCTTTAACAGCAAATCATCGTTTGTTTCACCAATAGTTGGTTTACCATCGGTGATGAAAATTATTAAATGAGTTTTACCTGAATTATTATTTTCTTTCAAAGCAAGCTTCAATGCTTCTTCAATGTTAGTCCCGCCAACAGGTTTCAGATTATCGATAAACTTTTCTGCTTTTTTAATATTCGTTTCATTTGCATCTTCTATGCTATCAAAGAGTGAATAAGCTTCTGTTGAAAAACGGATTATATCAAAACCATCACCGGGATTAAGATTATTTACACAATAGAGAAGTGCACGTTTTGCCTGCCTCATTTTTTCGCCAGCCATGCTGCCTGAAACATCTAATACAAATGTTATATCTTTATCATCAATCTTATCATCATCCAAAATAAAAGAAGGTGAGGCTGTTAGTAAAAAGCAACCATCACCTTTACCCGTTTGATATGAAAGAAGCGATAGTCCAATATCATCATTATTTGTATTGTAGTATAGTTTAAAATCGATATCCGGTTTTGTGTTTTCTTCTTCAAAGGAGATAACAGCATTGTGATTATCATTATTCACAACATCAATTGGATGAGTAGGGGAGTAGATACTTTTTATTTCTTTGCTGGTTTTCAGATCAACTTTTACGCTTATAGTTTTAACTGGTTTTGATGAAAACTTTTCGGTGTTAAGCGGGTAGATATATTCATACATTCCATTATCGGAGCTCAACACTTCTCTGTAACTTATGCTCACCTTTTTATTACTTCTCGGTTCAATCGGGAAAATTCTAACCTTAAAGATTCCCTGTCCCGTGTATTCAAGAAGAGCGGGATCTTTTATCTGTCTTACAATATCCTCATAAATTTGCCTGGCTTTAGCTGCATCAAGTAATTCAGCATAAACCATCTCGCCATTTATCTCCATGCTGAATTCATTTATCACCGCACCTTTTGGTATCGGAAAGATGTAGTATCCCTCAAGCATCAGGTCGGATGGGTTATAAAATTCCTGATCGATATAAGTTTCAGATATATTTCCGTTAATAGTTACATTAACGTGATGATAAACAACCTCAAGCGGAAACGGAGTTGGCAAGGGAGAAGGACTTGGGATTATTATCAATCCGTCTGCGAATGCTGTCCCTCCAAAAGTTATTAGAAGAATAAACAATACGAATATATTTTTATTTGTTTTCATTTTTTTCCTCTTTTGTTCAATCCATCTGTCATTCCCACTGCCTGTCCCGATTTATCGGGGAGAGTGGGAATCTAATTACAATAATTCAGATTCCGGCTCAATCCGGTAATTACCGGATCGTCCGGAATGACGGCAACAACTTGTTATTCAAACTCATAATTCTTTTCTGCTGCTTGTTCGCGTATCATCTTCAACATAGCTGCATCAAGGGTATTATCTTCGCCGTCCGCAAGTTTTTCAGCAATAAAATCTCTTCGTTGATTATCCAGTTTGTTTATTTTATTCTGTATTCTTTCACGTTCCTTTGCTTTTTCATCAACATACGCCTTACGTTCTTCAACTGTCATGGCTTTCATTTCTTCAGGAAGTTCAGATTCTTCCAGCTCTTCAATATTTACACTGCCTTCTTTATCAGCATCAACCAGATCCCAGGATTCATTTTTATACTGTCCGCTTCCTTTTGTAACAGTTCTTTCAACTAAAACTTCAGGTGCCTGGTTCCCGGCATTCATATCCTGTTCTTCTTGTCTCTTTTTATATTCATCTCCGTAGTAACCGTAAGCTATGTAAGTTTCATTAAGCTTTTGCCCTAAAAGAACAAGCTCATCATCATACGGCGTTTCTACATGAACGATTTCCTCGTTTTGATCAATGTTTATGTATTTACCATCAGCAAGATCAGCACCGTCTTTCCAATTTGTTTGCACACCTTCATCATAATCGCCGCAATAAATAGTGTTGATTATAATTCCCTTAGAGATTGCATCCTTGCAGGCAATTTTATAATCAGTATCTCCTTGTGTGAATGGCTCGTTACCTGCGATAAAAATTAGCTTTAGTTCTTCGGTGTCTCCAGACCATTTAAGATCTTTTACAGCTTCAGAAATTACGGTCCCGCAATATTCACTTCCACCATTTGTTTGAAGCTTAAAAAGCTCTTCGGATATTTTATCAAGATCGTTTGTGAGTGGTGCAATTAAGCGAACATATCCTTCTTCGGGTGAGAGATTGTCGTTACCGTATTCATAAAGTGCAACATAAAGATTGATGTTTTCTCCCTCCTTTTTTGATCGTGACATCTCATTTACAATTTTCCATAGCTGGCTTTTTGCCTGATCGATCAGACCATCCATGCTGTTGGAAGTATCGAGAAGAATGGCAAGTTGTACAACGTTTGATTCGCTCCTGGCATTTGAAAGTGCTTTGTTACTGAGTATGGTAAAGACTAAAAAAAAGCTTAACAAAAAGATGGTTGATTGCTTCATTTTAAATTCTCCAAATTATTAGTTATAAAATCTGATTGTGTTTGTAAACCTGAGTGTTTCACTAATGGAGAAATAAAAAAGTTCCCGATGGCAAATAATCAATTTGATTATTGGAAATTGGAAATAAATAATTCTTAATAGATGGGTGGGAAATAAAATGTAGTTTGCTTAGCAAATAATGTTATTAAAATAACTGTCTCAGTTCGATACTTCAGTTTGAACAATAATTCTGTAAGTCTTTAATTCCAGTATAGGGGTTAAAATGTTCCCATACTATAGAAATAATTAATACGAACTGCTATAGTTACGCCACTTTTAATTACACCGGAAACTATGAGAATTAA
>JBATTD010000585.1:0-6691 GCA_049670345.1 Ignavibacteriaceae bacterium | reverse complement strand
CCGACCGCACCTGGAGCGATAACGAAGAATCGATCCTTGTTACAATGGCATCAACAATAGGTGCGGTAATAAAAAGAAATCTTTTCAGAGAAATTCTTCTGCGGAATAATAAAGAATTGGATAAAGTAGTTAAAGAAGCAAGGGATGCAACAAAGGCAAAAAGTGAATTCCTTGCACTTATGAGCCATGAGCTAAGGACCCCAATGAACGGCGTGCTTGGAATGACCGGCTTGCTTTTAAACTCTGTGCTTGATGATAATCAAAGAGACTACATTCAAACTATTCGTTTGAGCGGAGAGCAGCTATTATCAATAATAAATGATATACTTGATTTTTCAAAAATTGAATCGGAAAATCTTGAACTTGAAAATCAACCGTTTGATTTACGAGAATGCGTGGAGGATTCACTTGAACTGTTAGCACCAAAAGCTGCTGAAAAAAATATTGAACTGATATATCACTTTAATCGTGGTACGCCTTCTGTAATCAGTGGTGATGTAACAAGGTTAAGACAAATCCTGATAAACCTTATCGGCAATGCTATAAAATTTACGAAAGATGGCGAGGTGTTTGTTTCAGTATCAGCAGAAATGTTAGAACAGAATAAACGCAATCTTAGCTTTGCCGTAAAAGATACAGGTATTGGTATTCCTAAAGAGAAGATGGATAGATTATTCAAACCTTTTAGCCAGGTTGATTCCTCCACTTCAAGAAATTTTGGCGGCACAGGACTTGGGTTAGTGATAAGCAAAAAGCTTGTTGATAAAATGGGCGGCAGCATGTCAGTAGAAAGCGATGAAGTTATAGGAACAACATTTTATTTTAATTTTATCGCCGATGGAGTAGAGGATATTTCAAATTTTTATCACTATGCACCTCTTCCTGTATTTGAAAATAAAAAAATTATTCTACAGGTTGGAAATCAGATAAGATTAAATATTTTAGAAGAGCAATTTAAAAACTGGGGTATGGTGCCTATGCATCATATTAATAGTCAAGCAGAACTCCTTTCTTCAATTAATAGTGAAAGTATTGATGTAATTCTTATTGATATTCAATATTCAAATGTTAACATCCCCGAGTTGATAAAACTACTGAAAGAAAAAGATACGAAACAGATTCCTATAATTTTACTTTCTCAATTGGGCAAACATATTGATGGAATCAATAAACCGGATGAAAAATTTATACAAATACTTAATAAACCTGTAAAATGGAAATCATTACATCAAACATTAGCTAAATTTTTTGGCGGTGGAATAGAAACTGCACAATTCGATAAAGATAGGCTTAGTGAAGATATTTTTGTTTCTCCTCCCAAAGTTTCACCGCTAAGACCGCTAAGTATATTGCTAAGTATATTGCTTGTGGAAGATAATATTATAAACCAGAAAGTAGCATTAAAAATTTTGGAAAAATTAGGGTATAAAGCTGATGTTGCAAACGATGGTCTTGAAGCCGTAGAAAGCGCTAAGATGAAAGATTATGATTTAATATTTATGGATTTTATAATGCCTAAAATGGGTGGTATTGAAGCGACAAAAATGATTCTTGAGGAATTTGATACCAAAAAGAAACCTAAGATTATTGCAATGACTGCTGACACTATGATAAGCGACCGGGAAGCTTGCTTAAAAGCCGGTATGGATGATTACTTAAACAAACCAATTCGTGTTGAAGATTTAAAAGTTGTATTGGATAAATGGAAGAATATTATTGCTAATGAATCGGAAGTTAATCTTGAAAGAATTAAAGATGCGTTTGTTGATTCGGAAATCATTAATGTAAATAATATAAGCTTTATAAGCGAAATGCGAACAAGTTCAGATGTTAATTTCCTTATAGAATTATTTGATATTTATATACGCGATTTACCCATAGTTGTTACAAAAATTGATGAAGCAATTAAAAATAATGATTTTGCAAAATTAAAATTCTATACGCATAAGCTTAAAGGAAGTGCACTAACACTCGGTTTGGAAAGCATTGCTAATTTTTGTGCCGAGCTGGAAATTGCTGTTGCAAATGAAATACTTGATGACCAGCTTAAGAATTTGAATGCAAATCTTTACGAACATATTAATAAAGTTGTAGAAGAATTAAAGAAATTAACAGAAAAGTATAAAAATATTAAATTTTGATATTTGTACGTAATATTTACCCGCCATTTATTCTATCTAATGATATTTAAAAAGATATTAAAGAGTGAAGATTAAAAAATCACTAAATAGAACGCTTACTCTTTCAGATGAAGAAATTAATACACAAAAAAGTAAGTTGATTCGGCTTGATAAAAAAGTAAGCATCCAACAGATAAAAAATAAAATTGTGCATCAAAACCTGGAAGAAGCCATTGAATATCTTCCCGATAACTTTGTTGATCTGATGTTTATTGATCCACCATATAATCTTAATAAAAAATTTAACCTTGTTTCATTTAAAAGTATGGATTTAAAAGAATATGAAAATTGGTTCGAAAGCTGGTTCTCAAAACTTGTTAGGATTTTAAAGGTCGCTGCTTCGGTTTATATTTGTGGCGATTGGAAATCATCAAATGCAATTTTAAATGTTGGTATGAAATACCTTACGGTAAGAAACAGGATAACATGGGAAAGAGAAAAAGGAAGAGGAGCCAAAAGTAACTGGAAAAATTGCTCGGAAGATATATGGTTTTTTACTAAAGGAAAGGACTTTACTTTTAATATTGAAGAGGTAAAATTAAGAAGAAAAGTGCTCGCACCTTACAGAGATGAAAAGGGAACTCCTAAGGATTGGAAAAGCGGAAAAATTAATTACCGGGATACATCGCCATCGAATGTATGGACTGATATTTCTGTTCCGTTTTGGTCTATGCCTGAAAATACAAACCATCCTACGCAAAAACCGGAAAAACTTTTAGCTAAAATAATTCTTGCGAGTAGTAACAAAAATGATTTGGTGTTTGATCCGTTTTTAGGTTCGGGAACTACTGCCGTTACGGCAAAAAAACTTGGCCGTAATTTTGTCGGTATTGAAGTCGATGATTATTATTGCTGTGTGGCAGAAAAAAGATTACAACTGTCTGGAGTTACTAAAGAAATTCAGGGTTACAACGATGGTGTATTTTGGGAACGAAATACTTTAAGAGAACAGAGGAAGAAAAAATAAAATTAACTATAATGGCAGCGCTTGATTTAAATTGGAAAAAATCAAATTTTTGTAAGTTGTTATAGAAATATTGGGCGCCGGTTAACATTTGATTACTAAACTCCGTCAGGTCCGGAAGGAAGCAGCGGTAGGTATGATGTTTGTGTAGCCGGTTGCCCTTTTTTTGTTTAAAAGGGTGGGAATAAAAATTCTAATATTCCTTTCCCCGGTTTGGGGTTTCCATTGAATGATATTTTTGCAATTGATACCGGAGAGAATTTTAGGTTCAATTGTGAGTTACAAGCTAAAGATGAAATGTGATAACTCATATCCGGTTGATGTCCTACTAAAGCAATGTTATCACCGATTAACACTTCTGCTAATTGGATTACAGAACGGGTGCTGCTCCCTGGAGATAAAACGTTATCTATAATTAAATCGTTTTTATAATTCATCAATTCAGCAATAATTTCTGCAGTTTGAACTGCTCTTTTAAAAGGAGATGTGATTATAAAATCGAAACTTATTATTCTATTTTTCCAAAACCCTGCTGAGCGATTAATTATACTTATGCCTTCCTCTGTTAGTTCTCTGTCAATATCTTTTTTTGCAGGCGATGCAGGCTCAGCTTTACCGTGCCTTATTAGAAAAATATTCATTTCTTTTCTTGATTATAATTTACTGCAATAACTGTTATGTTTTTATGAAATTCCATCAAACTTTTATTTAATTCTTTTCCGGCTTTGCTGTGCATCATCCCATCCATTTCATCTTTGGATGTTGCTGATATCTCACAATACAAGGTATACTTTTGTTCCAGCAGCAAATTGCTCTCAACTTCGGCAATACCAATGTTTCCCCCGATTATTTCTTCTAATTTTTTTACTGTATTATCCTTAAAAAATTGAAGAACATCTTCATCATCGGTTTTATGCAAGAAGAAAAGTAGTTTATACATCAACACTCAATGAAAAATGAAGTGGTAATTTCATCATAGATAGGTTTATTTTTATCGTGAGTGTATTTTGGAGTTTGGAGAAGTAGGATGAAAGTCTTATTTGCGCACGAATGCTCGAAAAATTGAATAAAATTTTTCCCTTGATCAATTATTTCTGTTGAGCGTACACGATAATCTCCTTTAGTTGGGTTGCCAAATTTATATTTTATAAACTGCGAAGCAGTGCTTCCTTCCGGCAATTGAATAATGGTAATTGTAGCACCGATTTTTTCGTTAATATAACGTACTCCTTCTAACCTGCTTATCAAATGATCGGTAACTGATATTCCAATGGGATTATTCCAATCATCGTTAAGTGTAATCTGATAACCTTTCAATTTGGCAGCAGTGTACTCGGTAGTTTGCTTTTGTTTAGTTGTTTGCTCTTTCTTCTTTATTGTTTCTAATTTCAATTCCGGTTTTTCAATAGACCATTTTGCACTCTTTATTTCATTAAGTACAAATTTTGTAAATACATCTTTCTCGCTTATATACTTATTCTCTGAAGAATTAAAATTAAAAGTATCTTTTATGTTATTTGATTTCGTTTTTTGATTTGAGGTTAATCGTGTAATAACTTTGTTATCCTCAATATTCTCAATTGATTGCTGATAAACTTTACCTGCTTTATCTAATTTTGTAAATGAATTAAAAACAAGATAGAATTTTCCATTAATCATAGTGTAAAGAGATATTCTTGAAAGTTTAAGAATGTCTTTCGATACAAAATTTTCCGATGCGATTAAATAAAGTTTACCGGATATATTCTTCCATTCCGTTACAATATTTCCGTTTAGTGAATTATCAAGAAGATATAATAAGAGCTTCTCATCATAAACAGCTAACACATTATGAATCGGGTTGGGATATTCGATTAGAATCGAATAATATTTTACGCCTTCTTTAGTCACAACGCTATCAATTTTAAGTTGATTATATTTATCAGGAGTAGGAGTATCCGGCTTTACTAATCCGGATAACCTGTGATTGGCTATTTCGCTGCCCCAAAGAGCATCTTCAGATAGTTTGCTTAATATTTTTCCATTAATCTTTTCCGGCTCCTCTTCTTTTGGTTTTTCAGAACAGGAATAAAGAAAAAGTACCGCAAATAATATTATAAATAGATTTTTATTCATAGCATTTCAGGTTACATCTATAAAAACAAAAATAATAATTATTTTTGAATTATTTCTGCAAGGAGTTATATTTAATTTAATATGATTTCTAATATATGGTTTTTAATCTCAGCTAAAAGAAAATTGAAAAAACTTCTCATATTATTTTCTGCGATAATATTTATCAGCAGTTCTTTATTTCCGCAATCAGTTTCGGTTTCTTCAACTGCTCTGGAGGGAATTGCATTCTCGTTTGTTGTATCAGGTCTTCCTGACAGTGTATCCACGGTGAAAGTTATTATTCAAAATGATTCTTATAAAGATGAAGTTATGCTAAATGCTTCCGCCGGAAAAATTGATACTTCACTTATTATTAATGAAACCGGAAATTTTAATTTAACCGTGCCGCAAATCAATGATAAAGTAGTATCAGTAAGAGTGTTCCCCGGTTTGTTAAGCATCATTCCTCCCTTACTTGCAATTTTATTTGCATTAATTTTTAGGCAGGTTATTCTTTCATTGATTTTAGGAGTTTACGTTGGGGCAGTTTTTATTTATGATTATAATCCACTCACAGGATTACTACGTTTAATTGATAAATATATCATCAATTCCATATCAGATGTTTCTCATATCCAGATAATAGTATTTACTTTACTTTTTGGTGGTGTGATTGGATTAATATCGAAAAGCGGTGGAACAAGAGGAATAGCAAATGTAATTACAAAATTTGCAAAGAACAGAAAATCAACAATGCTTTCTGCCTGGCTTTCGGGTTTGGTTATCTTTTTTGATGATTATGCGAACACGCTCATTGTTGGAAATTTAATGCGACCGGTTACCGATAAGATGAAAATCTCAAGAGAAAAACTATCTTTTATTGTTGATGCCACTGCAGCACCCGTTGCAAGTATCTTCATTATAAGCTCGTGGATAGGGTATGAAGTTGGATTAATACAAGACGGATTAACTATGATTGGCTCAGACGCTAATGCTTACACAACATTTTTAGCAACAATTCCATTCAGATTTTATCCCATTGTAATGCTGTTCTTTGTTTTTATTATTTCATACACTCAGCGGGATTTTGGTCCAATGTATAAAGCGGAAAAAAGAGCGTTGGTTGAAGGAAAGTTATTTAACGGTAAGGAAAAAGCTAATGCCGATTTAGCTCATGCTTCAGAAATATTTGGAAATGAAGATAAAGCAAAATGGTATAATGGTATTATTCCAATTCTTGTTATAATCTTTGGGACGATAATCGGGTTGATTTATACAGGTATAAACTCATTACAAGAGCAGGGAATTTCGGAATATGGACTTCGCGAAATAATTAGTAATTCCGATTCATATCTTGCATTACTATGGAGCAGTTTTTCTGCTTGCATTGTTGCCGCCGTTATGATCATCACTCAAAAAATTATGAGTTTAAGTGAAACCATAGATGCATGGT
>JBATTD010000584.1:0-4647 GCA_049670345.1 Ignavibacteriaceae bacterium | reverse complement strand
AGAAATGATAGCTGCTTATCCTTGTTCAGGTGAGATAAACTCAACGATTGAAGACCCTGCTGAAAAAATAAAGGAAATTGAGGGAAAATATTCCGACGGAAAAATTGATAAACTTGATGGTTTATCTGTTGATTACGATGACTGGAGGTTCAACTTAAGAATGTCCAACACCGAACCAATATTACGATTAAATGTTGAAAGCAAAGATGATATAAAGTTAATGAAGAAGAAAACAAAAGAGTTGTTAAAGATTATTAGGGATTAATTTTTAACAGGTTAATAAAATATGCCGGTCAACTCTAATTCAATTCATATAATGGTGACCGGCACTGATAAACTAATCTATCGAAACCTCAATCGTAAAAGGAATGTTCAGTTTTTCCCACTCAAGTTTTATTACCGCAGAATTTATTGATGTTTTTTTAATTGTGTAAGCCAGCCATTCCTGCATACTACCCTCGTCGGGAGTAACATCAAATCTCAAAGCATCTTCGGCTTCATTGTATTCAAATGCGCCCCATTGGTCAGCTACTTTGTTAAATATCAATGTCCATTTATCTTTTGTGGGAACTACAAAAAAACTGTAGCTGCCTGCTTTTAATGTTTTGCCATTAATTTTCACATCGGTTGAAAATGTAAACTTAGTTGCTTCGTTTGCTCCAGCGCGCCAAACCAGGTCAAACGGAACCAATCCGCCCCAAATCTCTCTTCCCTTTACACCAGGTCGGTTATAATCAATTCTAACTTCTGTAAATCCAACTGTTTGGATTACAGCAGCTTTAGGACTTATTCTTACCTTTTTATCATTTTGTGCATTGCTTTGGCTGCTTATCATAACAAAAGAGATTATTAATAATAGCAGCTGAATATTTAATCGGGAAATGGGGCTCATGTTATTCCTTAAATAATTATGAATAGTTAATATTTAATAATAGTAAATATTTTAATAATTTTTTAATTCCACAACCACTTTATCTATCTCGTCTTTAGTATTGTAAAAATGTGGTGATATCCTCAGTATCCCTTCCCTTACGGCAGTTTCAATATTTTTAGTTTGCAGATAATTAAAGATATCTTCCGCATCTTCCCTTTTAAAGCTGATAATTCCCGCAATATTTTTCTTACTAAAGTTTTTTAATAATGGAGTAAAACCGATATCGGTTAATTGCTCAATAAAATATTTTGAATTTGATAAAACCTGATCTTCAATATTGTTAAATCCGAAATCATCAAACATTTTTAAAGATGCATTAATTGCATATATGCCGAATGTATTTAACGTACCCGGTTGATATCTGTTAGCAGTCTTCTTCAATCTAAAATTATAATCAATTAAGTCCCAAGCGTTCTCAACCGAAAGCCAGCCAACAGAAGCTGTTTTTAATTTACTTTGAAGTTCTTCACTTATATAGATGAAAGCCATCCCTTGTAAGCCAAGCATCCACTTTTGAGTTCCGCAGGAAATGAAATCAATATCGCACTTTTGTACATCGAGTGTAAGTGCACCCAATCCCTGGGTTGCATCAAGAGATAAAATTATTCCTTGCTTTTTGCAGGAAGTTCCAAGTTTTTCAAGATCAATCCTGTAACCGCCTAGAAATTGAACAAAACTTACAGAGATCAATTTAGTTTTTGGTGTGATTGCAGAAATCAATTCTTCAGCAGTTATAATACTATTTTTTGATTTTACAAAATCGATTTCAACTCCGATATCTTTTAAATTCATAAACGGGTAAACATTTGCCGGAAATTCCACATCGCCAAGAATTATTCTATCGCCTTTTTCCCATCGAATTCCCTGCGCCAGAATATTCAATCCTGAAGATGTATTACTTGTAAAAGCGAATCTATCTGCAGTGGAATTCAGTATTTTTCCAAGCAGTTGTTTTGATTCATCTGCTCTTCTTAATAATTCTTTATAATCATCTATTTTCCCTTCACTTTTTAAATAGAGCAATTCATTTAATGATTCTTTAACCCGTGAAGACATAGGACCCGTAGAAGCATGATTAAAATATACAAAATCCTTTTGGAGATGAGGGAAAAGTTTTCGTGCATTATTTATTTCATCATCATTCATATTATTATAATTTTAAATTAAGGGCATATGGTACTCACATTATAATCGTTCCTTTGTGTGTAAATGACCTTTCATGCTCATTTCATAATATCAATATTTGTAATTAAGATCACATAAAAGATAGCAAAAAATATGATTGACAATTCAACGACATTTAATCTCAATGCATTTTAGTTCTTTGCAATTAACTTTAATAATATTTAGTTTTTTATTGCTAATATTTGAATGATTAATTCTTACCTATTAAAATAATTAAGGGCAAACAATGATTCCCCCAAAAGCAAAAAAACATAAAGAACTAAAACCCGAAGAACTGCGTTGGAAATGTGATCCTGAAATTTTTGAGTTTGCCTCAACAAGCGATATTGAGCCGATTGAAGGGATATTAGGACAAGAACGTGCACTAAAAGCACTAAGGTTAGGTGTGGAATTAAAAGGTCCGGGTTATAACATATACATGGCAGGACTTTCCGGTTCGGGTAAAGCTACAAGTGTAAAGCAAATGCTAAAGGTAATTGGTTCAACCTGTCCGGAAGTATTTGATTATGCCTATGTAAATAATTTTCAAGACTCCGACAGACCAATGCTTCTTGTTTTCCCAAAAGGTAATGCAAAATTCTTTAAAAGAGCGCTCCACTCAGCCATTGATGTGTTAAAACAAAAAATCCCGCAAGCTTTTGAAAGCGAACGATACATAGAAAAGAAGAAAAATATAGTTTCGCAGTACAGTAAGAAGGAAGAAGAATTAATGAGCGGTTTTGATGCTGAACTAAGAAAAGAAGGTATGTCTTTGGGGCAGGTAAAAATTGGTGAGGTTGCGCGCCCCGATATAATTCCGCTAATAGATGACGAACAGGTTCCAATCTTCCAGCTCGAACAGAAAATTAAAGACGGAAAATTAACAGAGGAAAAAGCGAAAGAGATAATAAAAAAATATAACGAGCATCAGGAAGAACTACATCTATTATTTAAAAAGGGTCTTAAAATTGGACAAGAATTTCAGAAAAAATTGGAGGAATTGGAAATAGAATGTGCCCGCGACGTAGTTAAGGCGATAATGGAAAACCTGATAGAGAATTACCCTCAACCAAAAGTACAATTTTATTTAAAACAGGTTGAAGAAAACATTCTTGAAAATATTCAAATATTTAAAGGCACAAAACCTCAAGGTGATGCAACTACCGAAGGATATGTAATCGATTATTTCAGAGATTATGAGGTAAATATTATTCTCGACAACAGCACAACTAATGAATGCCCTATAATAATTGAAACTTCTCCAACATATTCTAATTTGTTTGGCGCAGTTGAAAGAGTTAGTGACGGGCATGGAAACTTTTATAGCGATTTTACAAATATTAAAGCCGGCTCATTGTTGAAAGCAAATAGCGGTTACCTGGTTTTAAATGTAATGCACCTCTTTGAAGAATCTGGTGTTTGGAAAACACTTAAAAGAGTTCTAACATATCACAAACTCGAAATTCAGGATTCACCTGGTCCTTTTCAATTAAACACCACTATCGTCAAACCAGAACCAATTGAACTAGATGTAAAAATAATACTTATAGGAAGTCAGTTTGTCTATTCTTACCTGTCAGAAAACGAGTACGATTTTAAAAAGATGTTTAAAATAAAAGCAGATTTTGACTATGAAATGAAACGCACTAATACTGTTTTAGTAGAGTATGCTCGCGTTATAAAGAAATTTATTAAAGATGAAAACTTAAAAGAATTTGATAAATATGCCATTGCATATTTGCTTGAAATTGCTGCAATGTTTGCCGGACAAAAAGACAAACTTACAACCAGGTTTTCTAAAATTGCGGATCTTGCCAGGGAAGCAAGTTTTTGGGCAACGGACGACGGTAACGATATTGTAGATACTGCCCATATCGAGAAAGCTTATCAGAATGCAAGAGAACGGCATGGAATGCTGGAATCTAAAATATCTGAAATGTATGAAGATAAATCTTTTTTGATGGATGTAACCGGCGAACGATGCGGGCAAATTAATGGTTTGGCAATTTACTCCGCAGATTTTTATTCCTTCGGAAGACCTACAAGAATTACGGCTACCGTTTCATTAGGAAGCGGAAATATTATTAATGTGGAGCGCGAAGCAGGAATGAGCGGTCGCCATTATAACAAAGGTGTTTTAATTATTTCGGGTTACTTTAAAGAAACATTCGGACAGGAATTGCCGCTTGCATTTAACGCAAATCTTGTCTTCGAACAATCTTACGGAACAGTTGATGGTGATAGTGCGTCATGTGCTGAAATTTTCGCTTTGCTTTCAACACTTTCTGGTTTGCCGATAAAACAATATATTGCAGTTACAGGTTCTCTTAATCAAAAAGGTGATGTACAGCCGATTGGAGGAGTAAATGAAAAGATTGAAGGATTTTATGATGTGTGTAAATCGATGGGATTAAACAAAAAGCAAGGTGTGATAATTCCAATACAAAATGTGAAAGATTTGATGTTGAGAGAAGATGTAATTGAAGCTGTAAAGAAAAGAGAGTTTCATATATATCCGATTGAAAGTGTTGAAGAAGGAATCGAAATAC
>JBATTD010000583.1:0-2110 GCA_049670345.1 Ignavibacteriaceae bacterium | reverse complement strand
GTCTTATATAGGTAATTATTCGGACACGGTAGTTGTTAATGTGAGCGAAGATATTTCAGATTTGAACTTCAGGTTAAAAAAAACAGAAGTACGTTTGTCTGAAGTTGTAATTTTTCCGGGAGAAAATCCCGCCTTGGAAATTATAAGAAAAGCGATTGCACGAAAAAATGAAATGAACTCAAAACTCTTAAACTATGAGTTCGAAGCTTATACAAACATAAGAATAGACGAAACTACAATGGGCACCGCTGCTAATCTTCAAGGAAAGTACGAACTTAAAATTAAGAGAGGCAATTACATTTTAGTAGCGTCTTATATAGGTTATTATTCGGATACAGTAGTTGTTAATGTGAGCAAAGATATCTCAGATTTGAACTTCAGGTTAAATAAAACAGAAGTACGGCTGGCCGAAATTGTAATCCTTCCGGGAGAAAATCCAGCCCTGGAAATTATTAGAAAAGCGATCGCACGAAAAAATGAAATGAACTCAAAACTCTTAAACTATGAGTTTGAAGCATATACAAAAGGAACAGTGAAAACAGAAGATGAAATCTATGCAAGAGGTAACCGTGTTTCTATGGGCTCCGGCGGAAGTGATTCTTCCGGATTGAAAATTACAGGAATACTGGAAAACCAAAGCAAGGGTTTTTTCAAAAAACCGGATAATTATAAAGAAATTATAATTGCGCGAAAGCAAAGCGCGAACTTTCCCCCGACAATAAACATGTTAACGAGTGGAAGAATAATTCAAAATTTTTACGAGGATGATGTCATGTTCTTCGGAGGAGATATGCCAGGACCAATTTCGAACAATGCACTTGAATACTATGAATATTATCTTGAAGGGATGTCGGCACTAAATGATCAAAAAATATATAAAATTAATATGTATCCGCAAGACCCGCAGGACCCCGGGTTTATAGGCACTATTTATATAACGGACAGCACGTATAACCTTATAAAAGTTGATCTGCGAATTAATGATGCCGCAAACACAGGCGGTATTATTGATACGATAAGTGTTGTGCAGCAGTATGCCGAATATGATGAACTTTATATGCCGGTTGATTATCATTTGTTAGTTAAAGTGAATTTTATTGGAATAGTAAAATTTGGGTTTGAACTTAACTCTGTGCTGTATAATTATAAAATCAACCAGCGGATGGATGATGATATATTCAGTAAAGCAATTGTTACTGTTCTACCTGAAGCAGATAAAAAGGACTCACTCTATTGGGTAAACACATTAACAATTCCAAACACTGATGAAGAAGATATCGCATACAAAAGGATTGACAGCGTGGATAATGTGCCGCGAACTTTTTGGGATGATTTTTCCATTCTAAGCTCAAAGGTTTATTTTACGGATAACATTGCAGTAAGCGGTCCGCTTGCATGGTATCGTTTTAACAGGGTGGAAGGGAGTGTGCTTGATTTTACTTTATATCTGGATGATGCCCTTGACCAGATATTAAATTCTTCTCTCGATCTCTCTTACGGATTTGCAGATGAAAGATTTAAGACTGATTTTTATGGTGAATATCTCTTTGGAGATTACCGAACATACGGCATTACACTTAATGCATACGATAAACTCGGCATTCTTTTTGGCGAATCCGATAATTACAGTGATCTTACAGCTACAGTTATAGCCCTTCTGTTCAAAGAGGATTTCAGAGATTATTATTATACAAATGGTTTTGATATAAAGATTGAAGGCGAAGTAGCACCGATATTGGGTTTAAGCCTGGGTTATGTGAATCATACTGATCATAGTGCCACAACCAACACCGACTTCTCAATTTTTAATAAAGACAAAACTTACAGACCGAATCCGCCGGTGTTTGAAGGAAGGATTAACGCACTTACGGCAGGGTTCACACTTGATTTTAGAGATTACATTGAGAACGGATATTTTAGAAGAAGAACATCACAAGGCAGATCGTATGTTTTGTTCTCCGGTGATGTAACATATTCAAATGGTGATTTTATCAGCAGCAGTTTGGATTACACAACCTATAAATTCAGGAGCAGAGGTTTCATACGTACTTTCAGATCTGCATTTTTAAATTTCCGGCTTTATGCTATGTATAATAACGGGGCTGTGCCT
>JBATTD010000582.1:0-2176 GCA_049670345.1 Ignavibacteriaceae bacterium | reverse complement strand
GAATTATTGTTAGATGAGAATTGGAAAGTGCAGGAGATATAAAAGTCAGCTGAGTAGCTAAAGATATAATAAATTAAAAGATTATAACGGTAACCGGACAGTCCATCAGATTCTTATCAAAAATTCCCCGCCTATGTTATTAAGCAGGGGATATGGAAGAAAATTAAGTTGTTGGAATTTATTTTAGTAATATCATCTTTTTTGTTTGGGTGAAGTAATTAGATTGTGGTTTACAAAATTAAATCTCTGACAAAAGGATTCTTCACTTTTGTAAATTCTTGGCGAGATACAGTCGTACTGAGCAATGACAGAGGTACGTATCACCAATGGGGAAGGCGGAGGAGCATTCTGTAGGATTATCCTTAATACATTCTAGATAATAATTAAGTCCAATGTCCTTTGCAGCGTATAAGTTTTCAAACCCAAATTCTATGCATTTGAAACCATTAGGGCACCGCATCGATCTGATGAGTTCCTCAACTTTTCTTTTATCTTCCGCTTTCATTTTCCTAGTTGTTCAAACGTAGAAATGACAGTCAAGAAATTTTTATATCAGTTTAGTCGCTTAACTTTATTACTGCGTTTATTTGTTATATATAGATATATTTAATTTTTAAGAATCTCCTCGACCTCTTCTTTGTCAAGTTCCGTAATATATTTTATTCCGCTAATCTCTTCAACCTCGCGCGTAAGCGAGGCAATGTCATCTCTAGATATGTGCTCAAGCGTAAATTTACGGCTGCCGCACATAAGTTGGCGTAGTCCTTGACCAAGTCGTTCATAATATGTATAGAGGCCAAGAGCACCAGTAGGTATTTTTTCAAATTCCTCATCGCCCAACTCAACACGAAGATTGGCCGCAGTTACAAAAATTTCATCTTTCGTATTTCCAAACCGTTCAATATAAACAGGAACTTGATTTTCATCAATTGATCTTCCGATGGTTTTTCCTACCATAGCTGCAGCAATGGGGCTGCGTGCCATACCAATAAGTTTTACAAACGGTGCGCCTAAAGCAAGTCCTTTAAATATTTGGTCTTCAAAGGTAAATCCACCAGCTAATGCCAGAGCAGGTATATGCTCACCTTGATCAGAAAGACGCTTAGCGTAATTATGAAGAAGAGAATGAAGTTCAACTGGCGGCATGCCCCACTCGTTCATCATTCGCCATGGGCTCATTCCTGTTCCACCGCCTGCACCATCAACAGTTAAAAGATCGAGTTTATATTTGGAAGAAAATTTTATTGCTCGTGCCAGGTCGGCTGGTCTGTATGCACCAGTTTTAAGGAAAATATATTTTGCGCCAGCTTTGCGTAACTCCTCTACTCGCTGTGCAAAAGACTCTTCGGTAACCATACCAATGCGCGAATGACGTTCAAATTCCTTAAATGCACCACGTTCAAAAGCCTTAATAACATTAGGATCAGTAGGATCTGGCAAAACAACATAGCCACGCTCATAAAGCATTTGTGCCTTCTTCAGGTCCTTAATTTTAACCTCGCCACCAATATTCTTAGCTCCCTGACCCCACTTGAGTTCAACACATTCAACGCCCAACTTTTCAATTGCGTATTCCTGTACGCCCAAGCGAGTATCTTCAACATTGGCTTGCACAACTATAGCTCCATAACCATCACGTTGGTAATCTTTGTAAAGCTTCACCCGCCGTTTAAGATCAACTGTATCTACTGGCTTACCATTTTTAATTACAGATTCCTGATCCATTCCAACTACATTTTCCCCAATTGTTAACCCGGTTCCAGCCAGAGCGGAGCCAATAGCCAATCCTTCCCAATTGTTCTTGGCTATATTAGTTGAACCGATACCCGGAATAATCCAGGGGTATCGAAATTTTAATCCTTTATCATGTCCAAAAGCAACTTCCAGATTAACTGCCGGAAAGATAGCCTTGTCGCTATCGGCTTCAATTCCATGCGCGCCCACGGCAGTACCCATTATGTTGAAATGTGAGTAATCAACAGGATAAGTTTTTTCAGATGCGGTTGTGATAACACCAAACGGCTGTGGATAAATTACCTCGTGACCTCTGTATGCAGATTTCCCAATCTCGCACATTCCGATACACCCGTCTACACAAGTTACGCACATTCCCGATGCGGGTGTTATTGAGTCTTCTGTCCTGTTCTTTGTTAAAGTTGCAGCTGATGAGTTAATT
>JBATTD010000581.1:0-6768 GCA_049670345.1 Ignavibacteriaceae bacterium | reverse complement strand
CAAAGAACTGGAGGAAAGACTTGCAGCACTTAAAGGATGCGAGGATGCACTAATATTTTCAAGCGGGTACGGAGCAAATGTAGGATTGATAACCGCATTGCTGAACAATAACGATTTAGTAATCTACGATAAGTATAGTCACGCTTCATTTACTGATGGATTAAAGATGTCCGGTGCTCAGGGTATTCATTTTCCGCAC
Source organism: Ignavibacteriaceae bacterium (assembly GCA_049670345.1). Classification (GTDB taxonomy): domain Bacteria; phylum Bacteroidota; class Ignavibacteria; order Ignavibacteriales; family Ignavibacteriaceae; genus BMS3ABIN03. The sequence continues at coordinate 6,569 of JBATTD010000581.1, read as the reverse complement.
AACGATGATGAAGAATTAGAAAAATGCCTGACTCGTCTAGAAGTTGAGACTAACAGAAACATTTTTGTAGGGGTTGAAGGAGTATATTCAATGGATGGTGATATTGCACCACTTGATAAAATTGTGCCGATGTGCAAATCTAATAATGCAATTCTAATACTTGATGATGCCCATGGTACAGGTGTTATGGGAAAAAGTGGAAGAGGAACTGCAGAACATTTTGGATTGGATGGACAAATTGATATTTCAATGGGAACTTTCAGTAAAACATTTGGAGCTTCCGGCGGTTTTGTTGCAGCATCAAAACCGATTATCAACTACCTCAGATTTTTTGCCCGCTCTTACATGTTCTCTGCCTCAGCTCCACCAACCGTTATTGCTTCAGTTCTTGCCGGCCTGGATGTGTTGGAGAACGAACCTGAATTACTTAAAAAGCTAAAACTAAATATAGAATATACAGCACAACGTTTCGATGAATTGGGATTTGAAAATAATTCCCTTACACCAATCTTCCCATTAAAAGTGCCTGAAGGAATGAACATCAGGGAAGCTGCTTTTAAATTTCATCAAAGAGGAATATTTCTAAATTCGATTGAGTATCCTGCAGTTCCTGTATCTCAACAAAGGTTCAGGATAAGCATAATGGCAACACATACTAGAGAAGATATTAATAAACTGATGACAGCCATTGAAGAAATTTGGGATGAATATAATGTCAGAAAATTTAGTGAGCAATCATTCTTAACATCAAATAAAGCATTTATGAATTAATCTTTGAAAGAAGAAAATACAAAAATGAAACGACACCCGATGAACCTGCCTACCACAGGCAGGTCGGGGCGAGTTCCATATGACAAAAACAAAAAATTATAAGCATATGAAAAAGCCAAAATTATTGATTATTGTATTATTTCAGAATCTATTAGAGGAAGAACCTTATTACGCAAAAAATCCTGCCCCACCTTTACCTGGGATATTATTAGCTGGATTAACGCCACCAATTGTTTATGTAGAAGTATTGCATGAAATGGTTAGACCAATTGATTACAACACTGATGCAGATTTTATTGCCATAAGCTTTATGGATTATATTTCACCACACGCGTACAAAGTTGCCGCTAAGTTTCGGGCAATGGGTAAAACAGTTATTGGCGGCGGTAAATTTGCATCTACATTTCCGTATGAAGTTCAGCCGCATTTTGATTCAATACTTGTTGGTGAAGCCCAGAATATATGGCCTCAAATGGTGTATGATATGGTTAACGGAAAATTAAAGAGACGTTATTATTCAGGCCCAGCACTATCGCTGGAAAATATACCTCCACCGCGCTATGATCTCGTAGAATCAAAATTTTTTAGTCCGATCGTAACAGAAGCTTCGCGTGGATGTCCCCATCCCTGTACATACTGCCAGTTAAATATTAATCGTTCACCATATCGTACACGTCCTGTTAACGATGTAATAAGGGATTTAACATCTACAAAAGGACTTCCCTGGTATAAAAAGAAAATGGCAATGATTTTAGATAATAACCTTGGTGGTGATTTAAAAAATGCAAAAAATCTTTTAAGGGAGATAGCAAAACTAAAATTCTGGGGAATCGGTGCACAATACAGTATTGAATGTTTACGTGATAATGAATTTGTTGATCTTCTCTCAAAAGCTAATTGCAGAATGTCATTTATAGGTATGGAATCTTTGAATGAAGAGAGCCTGATAGATGTGCAGAAAAAGCAGAATAAAATTGATGAATACAAAGAAGTATTCGATAAGCTGCATCGTAAAGGTATTTTAACATTTACGGGTTTAATGTTTGCACTGGATGAAGACACAAATGAGTACTACGATACTCTTCCACAAAAATTGAAAGATGTGGGGACTTGTGTGATTTTACCTTCAATCTCTATTCCTATATACGGAACACCGTTTTATGATAAAGTTGTTTCTGAAGGCAGATTGCTTGATGATGACATTGCTCATTATGAAGGCGATCATGTGCTGTTCAAACACAAAAATCTTTCCGTACAGGAAATATATGCGGCTTACAAAAGAGTTAATAAGATTTTTTATTCCTGGAAAAATATTATAAAACGCTGGGTAAAATTTATATCAAAACAGTCAATCCAGGAATCTATTTCTCAATTTATAATTAAAATAGCTGTAACAAGTGTAATTTATTTCAAGCTCTCAATCTTCCAGAGACATCATGCACAGAAGAGGGTATTTAAATCTTTATCAATTATTAATAAAGCAGGTAAATCTTTTGTGGCAAAGGATAGGATAATAAAAATAGCAAGTTAACCTGCCTAATTTATTCTTTCTCTTTAATTAATTTATAACCTGCTCCATGCACGGTAACAAGATGCCCGGGATGAGAAGGATCATCCTCAATTTTTTTCCTCAGGGAAAGAATAAAATTATCAACTGTGCGGGTGGATGGATAATTATCATAACCCCAAACTTCATCTAACAAAGTGTCCCTATCAATTACTATATTTTGCCGCTGGCAAAGATATTTGAGTACTTTAAATTCCATGTTAGATAGTTCTATTGGTTTTTTATTCTTAGTTGCTTCCATAGCTTTAAAATTAATGTAGATACTGCCGAAAGAACATTCTCCTATATCATTCTTTATTTCGGGTTCTCGCCTCATTATTGCTTTTATACGAGCAAGCAATTCACGATTACTGAATGGTTTTGTTATATAATCATCGGCGCCCAGTTCTAATCCTAAAACCTTATCAAGCTCTTCTTTTTTACTTGTTAACATTATTATCGCAGTATTCAGTCCATCCTTTCTTAAGTCCTTGCATACATCCATTCCATTTTTTCCTGGAAGCATAATATCCAGAAGAATTAGATCGTGGTTCCCTTCCTTTGCAAGAAGGTACCCTTTCTCTCCATCAAAAACAGCAGTAGTTTGATAGTTCTCGCTTTCAAGTAATTCCACAAGGCCCTTTGAAATTGCGGGTTCATCTTCAATAATCAAAATCTTCTTCATTTCATTTCTCAATATTTTTGGATCAATAATTTTCTGTTAGTAAGACTATTTTATTCGCTGATACTATAAATTGTAATTGGTTCTTTAATATTTTTAAGATCCCTCAATCCTAATTTATTAAAGCTAAATTTGGTTTTGCCTTTTACAGCTAAATAGACACTTTCAGACATCCATATTTCGGATTCTTTAGCATTTTGCTGTATCCTTGCAGCAATGTTCATTGCATCACCTTTATATTTGCCTTCAAACTCAACTAAGTCGCCGATATGAATTCCTATCCTTAATTCAATCTTTTCCTTCTGGGGTTTTAAGCTGTTATATTTTTTAAATTTTTCCTGTATAGCAACACCGCAACTGACTCCTTTTACCGCGCTATTAAATGAAACCACAAATGCATCTCCAACAACTTCTATTATTTTACCATTATAATTAGCTATCACTTCATTCATTATCGCGTTGTGCATTTGCAATAATTTTAGTGTTGGCAGCTCGTCCTCATGCATTTTTTTTGAATAATCCTTAATATCGGTGAACATGATACACATAAGATTTCTATAAAATTTTTCTCCCTTTTGATTATGATCTCGCTCCAAAGAAATATTTCTTTCAGACTGCCTAAGGTTAGCCCTGATCCTTGCCAACACTTCTCGTAAAATAAAAGGTTTTTTAATATAATCGTCCGCACCAATCTCGAGTCCAACAACTTCATCAATTTCTTCAACACTTGCTGTAATAATTATAATCGGATTAACAAACTTTTCTTCTCTAAGTTTTCTGCAAACATCAAATCCATTTAAAGAAGGAAGATTTACATCGAGCAAAACAATATCCGGTTGCTCACTTAATGCTGTATTTAATCCTTCCAATCCATCCTGGCTTTGAAGAACTTCGAAATTCTCTATAGTTAAATAATCCTTTAATCCCTTCGAAATAGCAGGATCATCTTCAACTATAAGTATCTTTTTCATATTTAAATAATTTTAAATTAAGGGTATATGGAACTCTCATTATAGTCATTCCTTTTTCTGTAGATATTATTTCCTGCAAGTTTTATCTGTTTATAATTTTTCATTTTTATGAGATTCTACTCGCCCGACCTTCCTACCGGACTGGCAGGTTCATCGGGATTTGTTTCATCTTCTTCATTTAAATTTGGAAATAGTAAAGTAAATGTGCTGCCTTTGCCAGGTTTACTTTCCACTTCTATTTTTCCATCGTGGGCATCAACAATATGTTTAACGATTGATAAGCCAAGTCCTGTGCCTTCTGCTTTTATAACATCGTTATTTTTAGTTCGAAAGAAGGGATTAATAATATCTTTTAAGTCCGATTCCGAAATGCCAATTCCTTCATCTACAACCTCAAAGCAAACATAACTATTTCTTTTGAAGGTCGATACAGATACTGAAGTATTCTGCTCTGAGTATTTAATTGCGTTAGATAAAATATTCATCATTGCTTCTTCAACTGCATCTTTATCGGCAGTTATAAAAGTTTCATGGGTACCGATATCCTTTTTTAAATCTATCTTCGACATTTTGAATTGGTAATGCATCAAATTTAATACTTCGAGTGAAAGATGATTAAAATCAACTATGGACATTTCGTAGGTTTTTATACCTCGCTCAATTTTAGCGAAATCGAGAACATTATCAATTAATCTTCTCAACCTGTCACTCTCACCTTCAATAATTTCAAGATATTCCTGCGACTTTTCCGACTCGCATCCCGCTTTTTCTTTTAATAGTTCAGCAAACATCTTTATTGAAGTAAGCGGAGTTTTTAGTTCATGAGTAACATTCGAAACAAATAAAGATTTCATTTTATTTAATTCTTCCAAACGCTCTGATTCAATATGTTCAATAATCAATTCTTCCTGCAGTTTTATTCTATCGATGGTAAGAGCAGCTGTTGCTGAAATAGTGTTCAGCAAATCAATATCTTCATTAAAAAATCTGGAACCAGCTTTTTTAGCTCCCAAAACTACAAACGCGTGGAATTCACCCGAAGGTGATTTTACAGGAAATATCAACACGATACCCCATCTTCTGAATACTTTTAAATCGGCAGATTCAACAGTTACACCTGCTTCAACATTATCATCCACAGCAATGGGCAGCGGCAAATCGGTTTTAAGATTTTCTTCATCAAACTTAAGACTTCTTCCAACAAGGATATCAAATCCTTTGTGTGCTATTAATCTAATCCTGCTTTCAGGTTTAATCAAGATGAAAAATCCAATTTTTTCAACTGGTATTAATGAATCTGCCTGTGAAACTATTTTTTTTGCCAGGGATTGAATATCATTTGTATTTTTTATGTCCTCTAAAAATTTCTTCTGTTCTTCACGATAATCGTATTGCAGCCGGAAGAATTTTTTATCAACAAATTTTTGCACCTTGCTTTTTACCGGTTGAAGTAAAAATGCCAGCATCACTGCTGCTATTACTGCAGGAATAGTTTCGTTGATACCTTTTACCAAATCAGTAATTAGTGTTAAAAGTAATATATAAGATAGAATAAGCCCACCTAATGCTATTGAGTATATCATACTTCGTCTTAAAATAAGGTCTATATCCATCATTTGATATTTGACTATAGCAATTGCAATTGATACAGGAAATGAAATAAGTAATAAATGCATCAGGTATTCCGGCATAAACGGATAGTCGAAGAACATTAAGGGGAAAACCCATAGAATTGCAAATGCTAAAGGTCCGATCAGAAATCCAAATAACAACCATTTAAGCTTTTTCTTTGTTATTAAATCTTTCGTTACTACAAATGAAAAAATAAGAACTGATGTTATTCCAATTACAGATAAAAGAAGAAACGGACGAAATATAAAATTATATATAGAAATATAATCTTGAATAGACTCCAGTGTTAAGGACATTACTGTATGCCAGTAAAAATAACTTAGGATGCCGGCGAGGATAAATCCAATCGAATAAAACATCAAAAGAACAAATCGATATGCTTTATTTGTCCATCCTATAAAATTACTTATAAAGTGCATAAAGAATAGCGGTGTTAAACAGAATGCGAAAAGGAAAAGCGTATGAAGAAATCGACATAAAAATTGCGGCTCAATTGTGTTATTAGCTGATGTCATTGCAATTACCATAGCCAAACCCATATTAGCCCAATGGAACAGTATAGCCGAATCTTCATCAGATTTCAGGACTACAAATATTGAAAGAAAAATAAAGAGTGCTGCAACAAACCCTATAGTTATAACTTCAAAGTTTGAATAATAATTTATAAGAGAAACGCTTGAATAAGCTATCTTACCATTTTTTAAATATGAAATGTTTACGCTATCATTAATACTTTTCCCATCTGTGTATAATTCAACTTCCTCCCACAGCTTAAATTCGTAGCCGTCTACAGATAGTATTGTATCTTTTACTGCAGCCTGGGTTTCTTCAGTGAGGAGTTCAGTTATAATTAGATAGGAATTATTAGATGTGACATTGAATGGGAGAAAAGCTTTTAATGCAACCCTGTAAATCCCAAATATACAGAGGAGAAAAATGATTGCATCAATAATTATAAGAGTAGTTC
>JBATTD010000580.1:0-1653 GCA_049670345.1 Ignavibacteriaceae bacterium | reverse complement strand
AACAATGTGAGATTATCGGAATGAGGGTATATATTTTCCAGTGGTGTCTGGTCTTCATTTTTTCTCTCGCCCTCAAAAATATCATCAAATTCAGAGACTGTAACTTTTTTAATTACAGCAACAGGTTTTGCTTTTTCTTTAAAAACATTAACTGCATCTTCAAATATTGAAATTATATGATCAGGAATAGCTGCATCCTCAGGTATTCCCTGGTGATTTAATACGTCTTTTGACGCAGGAATTATATCATTAATATTTATTCGTACTTGTTTATTCATTCATCTCTCATTGGTAAATTTTCCTGATTGAATTTACCTGCCTCATGTTCCATAAGGTTAATCAGTTCGCTCTTGATCTCCTTTGACAAAGATGAAGGCACATAACTTTCTAACATCTCTTTTACTTCTTTCTGTGCACGATCTTCTAAAGTGGAAGAACCCTCATCCTGCCAGCGGGATCTGTTTGCACGATTGATTACTGGTCCGGGGAAATAATGTTCATCCCTTAAATATTTTCTTGTATGTTTTGAAATTAATAGATGGTCTTCATTAAGAAGCTCTTTAAATAATGGTAAGGCAGGAAAATCTTCCTTTGGCTCGATCCCCTCAAGCATTCTGAATAACATACCGCAAACCTCGTTATCTATCACCAGCTTCTCTAAACTAATGCAGCTTTCAAAGTCGATCATACCTGGTCCGGATATATTATTTATTCCTGATAATGCTGCCAGGGTCGCACCCATTGCAGTTTCAATACCTGCCTGTGCGTCTAGTAGTTTTGCATCGGATAATGAAATGTATGCTTGGGTCGGGATACCTAAGTATTTCCCTATTTCGTTGTAAGCACAATCTATCATCATAGTTTCTATTGCACCCATAGGGGTTGTTTCATAACGTACATCAAAAATGGCTGGTGATCCGCCGTAAAGAACAGGTGTCCCTGGATTGGAAAGCTGGTTAATCGCAACACCACTCAAAGTTTCTACAGTATGCTGAATGAGAGTTCCGGTAAGTGTTACAGGAGCAACAAATCCCGAAAGAGGCATTGATATGAATTCAACAGGAATTGAGTAACGCGCACAATCAATTACATTCTGTGAGGTAACATCACTCCATTTTAGCGGTGATGTGGGACAGCATGAAAAAACAGAAAGTGGTTTTTGACGAAGTTCCTCCTCAGAACCCCGAACTGCAACGAGAAAATTTTTCATTACTTCAAATGATTCAATTGTAAATGCTCCTGTTACTACCGGTTTCTCTGAGTATAAAAGACTTAAAAATAACCTGTAGCTGTCTGAAATGTTTTGATGAACATCGGCAGGGATTAAAGCTGTACTTTGCGACGCAATATTATTTAACTGGTTTATTACTTTAACATATTCAATATAGTCCTTTGTTAAAGGTGTTCGTATCTGTTTTGAATTAGGATCGAGTATATTTAGTGCAGCAGAACCCGGCGTAAAATGAATATTATTCCCGGAAAAATCATGGGTCTGTTTGCCATTTACATCATAAAGTTTGAAAGAACCAGGAACAGTCTCCAGAGATTTATTTATTAGATCTTCCGTGAAAACAACGTGAGATTTATCGAAATCTACTTTAGCACCTGAATCTGAGAGAAGAGATAAGATAGTACTATTCTGAATTTCTATTC
>JBATTD010000579.1:0-6558 GCA_049670345.1 Ignavibacteriaceae bacterium | reverse complement strand
TTGATGGAATACAGCGAAGCAGAATAACCGATAACAGAGTTTTGGTGGCACTTGAAGGCGGTTATAAGCTGAATGAGGAATGGGAATTTAGTATGAGATGGAGCTATGCCGGTGGTGTTCCCTATACACCATACGATGAAGTGAAATCATCTTTGCTAGGCAATGCCGTATTCGATATTGAAAGCATAAACACTCAACGGCTTCCGCATTATCTGACTTTAAGTATTCGGGCAGATAAAAGATTTCACTTTAGTAATTCAAATTTAATTTTATATTTGAGTATCTGGAATGTTTTTGATAGAAAAAATATTTCGTTTCACGGCTGGTCTGAGTATTATAACACTTCAGTTAATTATAATTTAATTTCCATCATTCCCATATTGGGTGTTGAATTCGAGTTTTAAATATTGATGTAGACAATAAATTTATTTTATGCCTGAAAAGAATGAATTAAATAAATTTCCTCATGGTTCAGACTTTTATGAAGTTGAGTGTGTAAATAAAATTCGATCGGGGGACTCAGCAGCGTTTGAAGAATTATTCAATCTCTATTGTCAGCAATTGATCAACTTTTCGACAAACTATGTGACTGACAAACAGATTGCCGAGAATATTGTGCAGGATGTGTTTGTAAGTGTCTGGCAGAATCGTACAAATTTAGATCCCTCCAAAATGATAAAGGCGTATCTGTTTACTGCAGTAAAAAATAATTCCTTAAAACACCTGAGACATTTGAAAATAGAAACTAAAGGAATTGTGGGCAACCCAAGCTACATCAGTGATGATGAAAGGCCGGATAAGAAACTAGATGAAAACGAAATGGAATTAAAAATACATCAAGCCGTAAATGAATTGCCCGAAAAATGTAAGGAAATTTTCAAAATGAATCGTTTTGAAAATCTAAAATATGCAGAGATTGCTGCGATTTTAGATATCTCAATAAAAACTGTGGAGACACAAATGGGCCGGGCTTTAAAAAAGTTGCGGGAGCGTTTAAAACCGTATCTGACCATGATCTTAATCGTGTTTACATCAATACTGATATTAACAATATAAAATAACTTGTAAGGGTTTTTAAGTAAAAATGGATATTACTAATAAAGACAATAGAAGGTTCTGATGAGTAATCAAAATGATTGGCCGCTTTTAGCAAAGAATTTATCGGGCGAATGTTCTGATGAGGAGAGTGCAAAGGTTAAAAACTGGCTTGAAATAGATATGGAGAATCAGAAATTACTCAATTCTATGAACCGTGTTTGGGAATCACCCGAAATGGATTATGAGCCTTCCGATATAAAAGCATTATGGACTGAGGTTGCTGAAAAAACTGGTATTACAGGTGACTCGAAGGAACAGATCATTTACAAAATGCCTGGTGAAAAGCAAGATGAAAATATTTTTTCATTATTCTTACATCAATTACGAACTCCGTTATTACGCTATGCAGCTGTGTTTTTGTTAGTGATCAGTATAACATTTTTATATTATCTCTTCTCTGTCCGCGGCGGAGATGTTGACCTGGTTGAATGGAAGACAGTAACAGTTGATAATAGTAAACAATCAAGCTTAACTCTTAAAGATGGTACTAAGCTGTTCCTTGATTCAGGAAGTCGTTTACAAATTCCGGATAATTTTGGTATTGGTTCCCGTGAAGTAAAACTTGAAGGTGAAGCATATTTTGAGGTAGCTCCTGATCCTGAAAAACCGTTCAGTGTTTATTCGGCAAATGCTGTAGTAAGCGTACTGGGTACAAAGTTTAACGTTAGAGCATGGGAAGAATCAGGTAAAACTGAAGTTGCTGTTGCCGAGGGAAAAGTATCTTTTGGTGTTGATAATGAACCTAAAAAGCAAATCATACTCAATAAAGGGTTTGGCGGCACATTGTCCCAAACAGGTGAACTATCTGCACCTGGTCAGGTTGATATAAGTAAATCACTTTCCTGGATGAGAGGAGAAATGTCATTTGATGATGTGGCTTTATTTGAAATATTAGCACAGCTTGAAAGGTGGTATGACATTCAATTTTCATTAAGGGATTCCACCATTATTAATGAAAGGTTGTCAGTGTCTATCAATAAGAGTTCTCTATCCCAGGTGCTGGAAGTATTGAGTACTCTTACCGATACAGAATATAAAATTGATGGTAAGGTTGTATCTCTAATACCACTGGATTCAAAAAATTAAATTTATTTCTAGTTATTCTCACAGATAAGTAATTGTAATTCCCATCCAGAACAGCCTTCGAATTTGTTCCCCCATAATATTTAACGGATACTCCTCAAATGCAGATTTTTTGCAGAGAATTTCTACCACTCAACCAGCTATATATCCGCTCATCTATTAAATCCAAATTCAGCTTTTTAATGTAAGGGTATATGCCGGTTTGAGGATATTATATGTGAATTCAATTATTGATAAACAAAAATGAAAGAAAGAAAATGAAAACCACAAACAATCGATTCGCATTAGCAACTTTAGTAATGGCTGCATTGTTATTTAGTTTCGGATGCTCAGAAGTATCAGTGGAGCCGGAAGTTAATGTAAATGGTTCCGGTTTAATCGGTGATACTAAAGTTAAAGCACGCAAATCCTTTTCTCATACAGTAGATTTAACTAGTCAAACAATCTTGAAAGTCGAAGGAATTAATGGTTCGGTTAATGTTGAATCTGTTATGGGAACAAATCAGGTTTCAATATCAGGGGGAAAAATAGTCAGCTCAGACACTTACCAGGATGCAAGTTCTCATTTAAAGGATATTACCATAGAAATAAGTGAGTTAAGTAACGAATTACTGGTAAAAACCTTACAGCCGCAATACGCAGATGGGAGAAGCTACACAGTAAATTATACTATCAATGTTCCTTCCAATCTTAGTGTAATAGTCAGCAACATAAATGGGGATATTAATGGCAGAGTTAACGTACCAATAAACGGAACCGTTGATCTGAGATTAATAAATGGCATAATTAATCTGAATATTCCTCAAAATACCTCTGCTAATCTCTCGGCTAGTCTCGTAAATGGCATTATCTCAGTTCATAACCTTACTCTTCATAACAGAGTTGCAACAGGTCATTCTCTTCTGGGAACATTAGGAGACGGTCAGGGAGAGATTTCTTTAAACACAACAAATGGAATAATAGATGTTTTAGGCTATTAGTCTTTGCATGTACTTATAACACCATTAATAAATAATTAAATATCAGAAGGAAAAGAAAATGAAAAAGTTATGTATCCTGCTCGCAATATTCTCAGCACTATCATTAGCTCAATCAAATGACGACGATCAAATAAATATTTCTTCCATACCGGATAGTCAGGAAAACCTTCTTTCAAAACATAGCATTGATTTGAGAGTATCCTTTTGGAACAATTCGCAATCTGCAGTATCAGTTGGTTTTCATGGATTCTCTGTTGAAACAGGTACTGGCGGTATCTCGGGAGAAATCATGTACAATTATTACCCAAACAGCGTTTACTCATTTTATGTAAGTGCGGGAGTTATGAATACTGAAGTCCGGGTAGAAAACTTATCCACTTATACAAGTACTGTAATTCCAATTATGATGGGAATGAAATACTATATTATTGACTACTACACGGACAATCCGTTCAGACCTTATGTTTCGGGATCAATAGGAGGATTATTTGGAACTGAATCTGCCGTGGAGATACTAAATGTTCGTACACATACCGAAACTGCTGTTGGTGGATCTGCTGGATTTGGTACAGATATCATTCTGGGAAGCCTGGTAAAATTACAAGCAGAGATAAGCTATAATCTTTTTACTGATTTCGCTGAAGAAATAGGCGGCAATAAAAATTACAGTGGACCCGAATTTTCACTTGGCATTGGATTTATGTTCTGATCCAAGGAATATAAATGAGGGTATTAATATGATGGTAAAGACATTGCAGTTATATAAAATTAAATCTTTTTGTGAGCATTGTAAAAAAGAATTTGAAAATGTATGGATTTGTAAAATGGATGCTATTATAGGAACCAGATATGCTTTGTTTTGTACCGGCTGTCAAAAATTGATTGGAATTTATTCATCAATAGATTTTATTAAACCAGTAATATCTCCAAATATCGTTTTCGATGAATTACGAAATCAATTGAATTAATAACTAATTAGTTAGGAGACAAAATGAAAAATATAAAGTATTTAATTCTAATAGTTATTTATTTGTTGTTTATCAGTTGTGAGGATGAACCTCCGGTAGTGCCCTCCAATGAACCGCTTGGTTTCACAAGTGTCGGTGCACCTGCACAATCTTTAACCGAGTTTGAAAGTGTTTTGGAAAGGATAAGAACTGATTTAAAAATTCCCGGATTTTCTGCAGCAATAACTAAAAACAGAAAGATAGTATGGGCAAAAGGATTCGGTTATTCAAATAAATTAAGAGCAACAAATGCAATACCGGAAACGGTTTATCATCTGGCTTCGCTTACCAAACCATTTGCTGCAACTATTATTTTGCAGCTTATCGAAGAAAACATATTAACGCTAGAAACTCCAATATCGGATTATGGTATAGATTTAGGTACAGAGGGAGTTATAAAAGTTAAACATTTATTGTCACATACATCTGAAGGTGTTCCTGGTTCATATTATAATTATAACGGAAACAGATACTCTTATCTCGACTTTGTAATTTCAGGAGCTTCAGGTAAAACATTTTGCGAATTACTGAACGAAAAAATAATATTACCACTCAATTTGAACCTGACAGCGCCCAATCCATTTTCTCCAACTAATTGTTTACAAAATACTCAGGTTCTCGAAAAGCTTGCTCAAGGCTATACTTCGAATGGTCAATACCCGATATCCTATCCCAACTATTTTGGTGCAGCTGCAGGATTGCTTTCAAATGTTATAGAAATGTCAAATTTCTCGATTGCACTCGATAATGATTTACTGTTAAGCGCTGAATCAAAAGAATTAATGTTTACTCCAGCAATTTCGAATAGCGGTGGTGAATTGCCTTATGGTCTGGGATGGTTCGTAGATAATAACGAAAGCGTAAAGATAATCTGGCATTATGGATATTGGGATGCAATCTCTACCTTAATTTTAAAAATTCCCGAAAGAGAACTTGCGTTTGTAATAATGGCAAACACCGATCGATTAAGTTCAGCTTCTCAAGGAATAGGAAGTGATGAGGATGTTAATCATTCAGTTGTTGCACAAGAATTTTTAAATGCATTTGTCTATGGCACAGCTCAATTACCGGATTCGCTTATTTACTAATGAAGGATGGACAAGTATGAAGTTAAAAAACTTTTATATGCCCCGCACTAATTATTTTTATTCATGAAATAATAATAATATGGCCACTGGAATAATTAAACCGGCTTATGAATTTTCACTTGGAATTGGTTTTATGTTTTATAGTTAACATTATTTCTATGATTCAACAAAAAGGAAATTGACATGAATTTTAAAAAAATAACAAACACAAAATTAGAAAAGATTATATCTTCTATATTTTTTTTATCATTGATATTTCTTTTGAACAACTGTTCGGATGATATAGTCGATCCGGGTGATAATCCAAATGATCTGGAATACGTTACCCCGGAGGATGTAGGATACTCATCTGCAAAGCTGATGGAAGCGAAACAGTTTGCGGAGCAAAGCGGATTTGATGCAGTCATGGCGCTATATGACGGTAAAGTATTGTTCTCCTGGGGAAGCGTATCAAAGAATTATTATACTCATTCAATAAGAAAACCACTTTTAAGTGCGCTATATGGTATTAACGTAAACCAGGGAAATATTAATCTTGATGCAACTATGGAAGATTTGAATATTGATGATATACCGCCGAGTCTTACTAATGAAGAAAAACAAGCAACAGTAAGAGATTTAATTAAATCCCGTTCAGGTATTTATCACGAAGCTGCGGCAGAGGCACTTATTATGATACAGATGCGCCCGCCGCGCGGCAGTCATCCCGCCGGAACATTTTTTTATTATAATAACTGGGACTTTAACGTAGCTGGAGTTGTATTCGAACAGGAAACGGGAAAAGGAATATTTGAAGAGTTTAAAAGAAAAATTGCAAACCCAATTGGAATGCAGGATTTCAGAATCGAGAACTGCAACTACCAGTTTGAACTTGAAAAATCAATGCACCCGGCTTATCCGTTTCGAATGAGCGCCAGAGATATGGCACGCTTTGGTGCTCTCTACCAGAAAAACGGAATTTGGAATGGACAGCAAATCATTCCGGGTAATTGGATTAATGAGAGTACTACCATTTACTCTCTTGTTGATAGTACATATGGTATTGGATACGGTTATATGTGGAATGTTTATCCGGAAGGTTCAGTAGTCTCAGAAATGATAGGTGGTCATCGAATTATTGGTCACACAGGGCTGGGCGGTGTTCAGGCTTTGATGATTATACCTGATTTGAAACTTGTGATAGTGGAACGAACAGATACAGATGGATATTTTGAAGATAAGGAATTGGGAATGGAATTAGGAATGATGATAATTAATGCACGTAATTGACTGTTGATGACGGGGGAATGGCAATTTAAGAAT
>JBATTD010000578.1:0-5952 GCA_049670345.1 Ignavibacteriaceae bacterium | reverse complement strand
TCGTTTTGTGTGTCACATCCAGCAATAATCAGCACGACAGTTAAGAGAAATGGGATTATGTGTTTCATTATTCTCACCTATTAGTTTTTAGCTTAATGGTATTTTTTTAGACGGGAAATATAAGAAGAAAATTAGTTCCGGCTAAAACAGAAAATTCTATCTCATATCCTCCTATTTAACCGTTTACAAAAATATGTAGAGAAAGTGATTAACATTCTTCTTAATTTTATTAGTCAAAATCTTCAATAAATTAATTTCAGGTGAAGTTATGCAAAAATTATTAACTGTGTTCATAATATTAATCGGGTTTATAACAACCGGATTAACTCAAACACTGGAGCGAAAAGATGTTCCCGATAAGTATAAGTGGAATCTTGCAGATATTTATCCCACTGTTGAAGCATGGCAGGCAGATGTTGATATGCTGAATAAAGAGGTTGAAAAACTTGCGGACTTTAAAGGTACGCTTGGCGAAAGCTCTGAAAATCTGTACACAGCTTTAAAAACAGGCAACGCTCTTACAAAAACTCTTTGGAAGGCCTGGGTTTATGCAGGAAACCTCGGTAACGAAAACTTAAATGAGAATCAGGCAGCAATGCAGCAGATGAGAACACTCGGAACAAAGTTTGGTGAAGTAACAGCTTATTTTGAGCCGGAAATTCTTGAAATTCCAAAAGAAAAAATGGATCAGTTTTTTGCTGAAATCCCTGCGCTTAAAGAACCGCAAAAATCTGAAGTGCCCGACATGGATCCGGATGACAAACTTGGAATGCAACAGTACGACATGTTCATTGATAACATACAGAGATTACGCGAGCACACTTTGACAGAAGCTGAAGAAAAAATACTTGCCAGCTTTGGACTGATTGCAGGTAACCAGAATGAAGTGTACGGCATTTTTAACAACGCAGAAAAACCCTTTCCAAAAGTTACTCTTTCTACAGGCGAAGAAGTTGAGCTAACAGCATCAGCCTATGCAAGGTACCGCACTGCTGAAAATAGAGAGGACAGAGAAAAAGTAATGAAAGCCCTATTTGAAAGTTACGGTGACTTTAAGAATATGCTTGGTGCAAATCTTGGCGGGAAAGTTAAGAAGGATTGGGTTTACGCAAAGAACCGCAAATATGAATCATCACTTCAGGCATCGCTAAATTCTGATAACCTTCCTACAGAAATCTACTCAACTTTAATCGAACAGGTTAATAATAATCTTCCTACACTTCACCGCGCATTAGATTTAAAGAAAAGAATGCTCGGGCTGGATGAGCTGCATTACTATGATCTTTATGTTCCCCTTGTTGAGAAAGTTGATATGAGCTTTACTGTGGAAGAAGGACAAAACGTTCTTCTGGATGCACTAAAACCATTAGGTGAAGAATATGTAACAGTCCTTCAAAAAGTTTACGATGACAGGTGGATTGATTATATGCCGACTGTTGGAAAGAGAAGCGGTGCTTACTCTAACGGTGGTGCATATGATATTCATCCTTATATATTAATGAACTGGACTGATGATTTTGAATCTGTTTCTACTCTTGCGCACGAGCTTGGACACACAATGCACAGCTATTTTTCTAATAAAACACAACCTTTTGCCAAGTCAGATTATGCAACGTTTGTTGCTGAAATTGCTTCAACAGTTAATGAAAATCTTTTAAATGATTACATGGTTAAGAACGCAAAAAGCGATGAGGAGGTATTGTACATTCTTGGCAGCTACCTGGAACTATTAAGAACAACCATTTTTCGCCAGACATCTTTTGCTGAGTTTGAATGGGAAATCCATAAAAAAGTTGAAGCCAGTGAGCCACTCACCGGTGATGATATGTGCAACATATATTACGACATTGTTAAAAGATATTACGGGCACGATGCGGGGCATTGTGTTGTTGATGATTACATTCAGTATGAATGGTCTTACATTCCACATTTTTTAGGATACAATTATTACGTATTCCAGTATGCAACATCTTTAATTTATGGAACTGCATTGGTTGAAAAGATGAACGAACAGGGACAGACGGCAGTTGATGCATACTACAACATTCTCAGTGGCGGTGGATCAAAATATTCACCCGAATTAATTAAGGATGCTGGGATTGATCCTATGTCTCCTGAACCTGTTGCACTTACAATGCAAAAGATGAACAGGGTAATGGACCAGATGGAAGAGATATTAAATAAGATGGGAAAATAGAGTAATTTTATTAAGGGACTGTCATGGTTAAGTCATGACAGTCTTTTATTTTCTTATCACAATAATCTTCAACGACCGGGCAATCTAACGAGGGGGAAAAGTCTTTAGAACCCCTTAGTAACATCTTTAAAAATTCTCCTTCTTTCTTTTTACTATGAATATAATTTTTGTTATTATTAACTATCATATTTAAGGCAAAATGATATGGATAGTGTCCAATTAATAACCCTGTTGCTAATTATCGGAGGTGGGATAATAATATGTTTTCCTGTCTATTACACTTTTAAATTGCTGAGATTTATTAAAACAAGTAAATACATCTCTTACTGGAAGTTTCTTTTAAGTTTAATGGTTTTTTTCTGCCTATCTTATTTCGTTGTAGCCGGTATAATTATTTCAGGCGATGTAAGTTTTGTTTATGCACTTACCGGCCTAATCTTTTTCTATGTTGCATTTTTCGTTTATCTAACGGTATGGACCGGGAAAAACACAATAGAAGACCTATTGAATACAACCGTTTCCAAAAATTATGTTGAGAACATAATAAAATCTATGGCAGACACTCTTATTGTAATAAATGCAGATAAGAGGGCAACAATCAAAACAATAAATAATGCTGCGGTAAATTTACTTGGTTATGAAAGGCCAGAATTGGTTGGTAGTTCTATTGATAGTATTCTAGATAGTTCAACTTTAGAATCAGTTAAAAAGGAAACCATTAATGATTCTAAGCAATTATCAAAAGTTGAAACTAACTATAGAACAAAGTCAGGAGAAGAAATTCCGGTTAGTATTTCGGCAACTGTTTTAAAAAACACACATGGTGAAATTGAGGGCGCTATTTATGTCGCGCGGGATATAAGGCAGCAGAAGGAAGCTGAAAGAAAAATTCAAGCATATGTTGAACAGTTAAAACAACTGAATGCAAACAAGGACAGGTTCTTTTCTATTATTGCTCACGATCTTCGTAATCCGTTTACTGCCTTGCTTGGTTTTGCAGATATTTTATCTAGAGATGCTGATAAATTGGTCATAGAAGAGATAAAAGATTTTTCCTCCGATATATATAAACAATCTAAAGCCATCTACGATTTATTGGAAAACCTGCTCGAGTGGGCCCGCATACAAACCGGAAGTGCGGAATTTAATCCCGTAAACATCGATTTACATAGATTTGTAAATGAAGCAACTGGTATTTACAGTAGTCTAATAAACCAGAAGAAGGTTGAGCTGAATATTAACTGTGATCCCGGAATTAAAGTATTTGCAGATGAAAATATGCTATCAACCGTTTTTAGAAATTTAACCTCCAACGCAATCAAGTTTACAAACGAAGGCGGAAGTATTTTAATTGATGCAAAGGAGATTGATGATAAGTTTGTTGAAGTCTCAGTTAGGGATAACGGGGTTGGGATTCCTTTAAATGACCAGGGAAAACTGTTCAAAATAGATGCGCATCTTTCAACTAGGGGGACTAATAACGAGGAAGGTACAGGTTTGGGTTTAATTCTTTGTAAAGACCTGGTTAATAAGAACGGTGGGAAAATTAATATGGATAGCGAGGCGGGAAAGGGAACAACTTTTAAATTTACTATGCCAAAACCAAGTTAAGTAACGATGATGTTTTCTTGTATGGGGAAAAAATACAGCGTGTGTTCATTCATCAAACAATTTAAATCTTATCCTTAGTTTGCCATCATTATATCCTGTTGAGATAATTTTAAAACTTCCGATTTCTTTCGTATGTGAAATATGTAAACCGCTGCACGGGCAGGTGTCGTAATCGCCAATTTTTATTATTCTAATGGTTTCGCCAACTTCATCCGGCAATTTGGTTAAGTTATATTCTTTTTCTGCATCATCTTTTGAAATAAATTCTTCAGCCACCTTCAAATCTTTTTGAATAACTTCGTTTACTCTTCTTTCAATTTCCTCGAGTTCTGCACCGGTTAAGTCTCTTGTAAAGTGGTAATCGCATTTAGATTTTTTCTTTTCTATATGATTGCTGAAAGATCTGCCGCAGTTAAACATCCTTACCATTGTTTGGTTTAAAATATGTTCTGCAGAATGCATTTGCGGATGATATTGCTTATTCGATTTTACTTCGTTCATTTTTATTCTTTTATTTTTAATTAGTTAAATATAATAAGAGTGAATAGTTTTTTCTTCATAATATGCAAAATGGCTTTCACTTTTAAATATATTTTCTTATATACCTGCTCTTTATAAAAGGATTCTTAACAATTTAAATGAGGTACATAAAAGTGAGGGCTGCAAAATCAAAAGCATTTTATTTTATACTTGGTGTTACCGTAACAATTACCGCTGTAATTTTATCCGCAAGTGTTTTTTTAGTTAATGATGATTTAACCGCTGCAAAGATTAATCCGGACGAACAATATCCGCAGGGTTACAGAATAGTAACACCTATCATACCCGCACAAATCGATTTTGCCGGAGAGAGTGTTCCGGTTGAAAATTTTGAAGTGCGTGAACGAGTTGAAAGGGAGTTTATTGTAAATACATATTTTCACTCCTTAACAATACTTGCAATAAAAAGAGCGAACAGGTGGTTTCCGGTAATCGAACCGATTTTAAAAAAGAACAATGTACCGGATGATTTCAAATATCTTTGCATTACAGAAAGCACACTTGAAAATCTTGTATCACCTGCAGGAGCTACTGGCTTTTGGCAGTTTATGGAAGCTGCCGGGAAAACATATGGTCTCGAAATAAACAGCCAGATTGATGAACGATATCATGTTGAAAAATCAACACAAGCAGCTTGTGAGTATTTGAATGATGCTTATGAAACATACGGTACGTGGACGATGGCAGCGGCCTCTTACAATATGGGAACTAACGGAGCAGATAATCAATTGGAGAGACAAAAGACCGAAAACTATTACAACCTTGTGCTTAATTACGAAACAAGCAGATACATTGCACGCATAGTTGCCTATAAATATATTATGCAAAGCAGCGCTTCTTATGGTTTTGATATAAAAGATGATGAGCTTTATAAACCACTAAAAACTTTTGAAATAACTTTGGATTCTTCAGTAAATGATTTTGCAGATTATTCAATTGCACTCGGATTAAACTACAAAATTTTGAAACTTTACAATCCCTGGTTAAGAGATAATTACCTTAGCAACCGAAACGGAAGAATTTATAAAATAAAAATTCCCGAAAAAGGAAGTATCAAAATAATTAATTAGCACTCAGCGCTCTGCAGCAATTTAATCTTTTGAAACTTAGAATATTATTACTATGCGTTTCTTGAAAATAGAGTATTGACTGTTTCCCCGGCGAGATTTGGTTCTGCAACTCGCTTAAATAATAAAATAATTGGGAAGGTCTTACCAATTTACCCTGATAATCAAGGTAAGTGAGACTCAAGAGTGAGTTATTCCTGCTGGAGGCTAGGGGGATGTTCTTGAATCCCTTAGTAATTCCTTCCCTCAAAGTTTTAGAAAACTGGTATTGGGTGTTTTTCTCCAATCGTTTAATAAATTCATTTATTCAATATTTAAAGGATATTGCTCCTATATTAATGTTCAGTGAACATTAATTTAATTGTTAAACTTACTCTTTTGTCTCTTACCCAACTTACTAAACACTTCAGGTAACTTATCGAACTCATCCGATTTGCTCAGAAAATAATCTGCCCCGTGCATTAAACATTCCGCTTTGTATTGTGAGTCAGAATAATTTGTCAGCATAATAATCCTCAGATCTTCAAATTCATTCTT
>JBATTD010000577.1:0-4077 GCA_049670345.1 Ignavibacteriaceae bacterium | reverse complement strand
ATCCGTATCCGCCGTTGTTAAATTTTACAATTGCAGCTGCAAAGTCATCAACTTCACTTTTGTAAACTAGATTATCTAAGTAGCCGTTTATTTCAATTATCTCTCCTCCAAAAAATCTTAACAGGTCAATCATATGTGTGCCTAAATCTCTCAAGGCACCGCCGCCGCTTAATTTTTTGTTAAATCTAAAATTGCTTCCCGGTGGAAAATCAAAATTGAAACTTAAATTTATTGAAACCAGCTTACCAAGGGTTTGATTTCTAATTAATTCTTTTGCTTTTACAACATGCGGATGAAAACGATGGACATAATTTACAGCGAAGAGTACGTTATTTTCTTTACAGGCGTTTACCATTTCTTCCGCCTCTTCCGAGGTTATGGCAAGAGGTTTTTCGCAAAGGATATGTTTACCGGTATTTGCTGCTTTTATTACCTGTTCGTGATGATCGGAATTAACGCTTGCAACATAAACACAGTTAATATCGGATTTAAGAAAATCATCATAATTATTAAAGTAACCTGTTGCACCCGAATTTTCCGCAAGCTGCTGTGCCCTCTTTTTTTTATGACTGTAAAGGGAAACAAGTTTGCTTCTTCGTAAATTAGATAGAGCCGGAATAAAAGTATGTTCGGCAAAATAACCGCAGCCGGCAATTCCCCATTTTAATTTTTTAATTTTCGGTTTTTTAATTTTTATCATTTATAAATCTTTTATTTCGATTAAAACAATTTTAATCTATCCATAAGCATTTTTATTGGTTTGGGATCTAACATTATATAAAAATGAACACTTGGAACTTTTTTATCTAAAAGCTCTTCCACCTGCTTCGCTGCCCATTCAACTCCAATGTTCAAAACATCTTCAGAATTAGAGCTATCTATTTCATCAACAAGCTCATCGGGAATTGTTACATGAAAATTTTTGGGTACGGATTGAAGCTGTGCATTTGATGTAATTATTTTTAATCCTGGAATTATCGGGACACCTATTCCGGCCTCTCTGCATTTATCTACAAAATCAAAATAAATTTTATTGTCGAAAAACATTTGGGTTACCACGTAATCGGCGCCGGCATTAACTTTATCTTTAATAACTTTTATATCCGATTTCAGATTAGGAGCCTCAAAATGTTTTTCGGGATACCCGCCAACACCCACACAATAATTAGTTGCTTTCGCATCAAGCAGCGAATCTTCAAGATACTTTCCGTTATTCATATCAATTATCTGTTCAACCAAATTGAGTGAACTTCGATGAGTACTTCTACCAAGAGGAATTGGTTTATCATATCCGCTGTCATCACCCCGAATTGCCAAAACATTATCGATGCCCAGGTAATTAAGTTCTATCATAAAATCTTCAGTTTCTTCTCTCGTAAATCCCTTAACAAGTATATGCGGGACAGCATCCAAGTTATATTTATTTTGAATAAGTGCGCAGATTCCCAAGGTACCGGGTCTTTTTCTCTTCACCTTTTTCTTGATGCCTTCGGGAGTTTCTTAATAAATAACTTCCGCTGCATGGCTTGTGATATCAATAAACGGCGGATTGTATTTAACTATTTCGTCAAGTACGCTAAGCACACTTTTTATATCGCCCCCTCTTTTAGGAGGGATCAATTCAAAACTGATTAAAGGTTCGGTTGCTCTATTTAGATGATCAATTACTTTCATTCAATTATTCTTTTTTTATTCAACTTAATTTAATATAATTTAATTAAAACTTCTTACTAAGTTTATGGTATTAGCTCTAACAATCTATTAGGTGCTTTTTTTATTTGGTTTTTATCAGTAGAAATTTTCATGAATTTACCTGTTAACCACATTAAAGACATATCGGAAAAGTGATCACTCATAACATTTCCTGATTGTCCTGTTGTTAAGATCAAATAAAACTCATCGGGATTACTGAAATCATAAACATAACGCAATGAAGGGCCGAGATCATTTTCAAATAAATCATGCCTGAAGACAGGGTATTTTTCTATGCTTTCTGAAAAAGGATATTCTGTATTGAATATTGTTGTTCCGTCTCCTCCAACTTCGTAAGGACCTATATCTATTATTTTATCCATTAAAGAAAAATTTCCACTGAAGGGGTGTTTAAATTTTACCTGGTGAATTTTTCCCCATTGCCAATCTTCCACATCACTTCCAACATTTTCCTCCAAATAAGTGAGCGCCTGTGAAATACTTTTACGAATTATTTCATCTCTGTCTTCTATTTGTTTTGTTTTGATGTTATTCCACCAAATAGAATTAGGATTGTTGAGCAGTTGAAGAATTACACGGTAAGGAATATTGGCTAAAAACACATACTGATTAAAAAGATCGCTTCCCATTTCATCTTTAAAAGTATTCTCAAGAATATATTTAAAAGTCACAAGATAAATTGAAGGCGCCTGGCTGAATTTCTCTAACTTAAAATCCCAATCTTCAAGCAGCTCGATTGAGAGTTTAAGATTGTCATCGGTAATTTTAATATTACTAAATGCATCTGTTAAATATGGAATCATCTCCCTCGCATAAGGCGAAATAATATCCATTTGATAATGCATAAAATCATTTACCGAATGTTTTTCTTTTGATGAAAGAAGTTCAATTATTCTATCAATTCTTGAAGGCGGCTCCCATAAATTTGAAATATGATATTTGAATTCTTTAACGGTTTTATTATTTGCCGAAGCAATAAAATTCTGT
Source organism: Ignavibacteriaceae bacterium (assembly GCA_049670345.1). Classification (GTDB taxonomy): domain Bacteria; phylum Bacteroidota; class Ignavibacteria; order Ignavibacteriales; family Ignavibacteriaceae; genus BMS3ABIN03. Next base: position 1,377 of record JBATTD010000577.1, on the reverse strand, counting down.
TCCGGATTGAATAAAGCTGGTAACTTATCTCTCTCCAATAGTCCGTCCCAATCGCTTTCGGAAGTTGTTCCATCAAAAACAAACGTTGTGGAATGCAAAGAGCGTTTATTTCTTAATGGAAGTGCCCCGCCAAATACGTAACCGATATTTCCGTCCTTATCTCCGTAAACAAAATTTTGTCCCGGCACATCAAATTTTTGCACAGCAGATTTAAATTCACCCCAGTTTTCTGCTTTATTAATTTCAAAGAATGCTGCACTTTCATCGCTGAATTCATTTCCCAGCCAGCGCATACTTATTGGCGGATATTTCTTTTCTTCATCGTTGTAAATAATATTGTATGGATGAATATCAGAAATAACGGGACCCCGGTGAGTTTCTTTAATAATTATTGGGACAGGTTCGCTGCCATTAACCAGCAATGTATCTTCTCTAATAACTAAATCCTGCCATTTTCCATCAAGCAAATATTTTGTGCCGGTTGAGTCGAATTGTTCGAAATAAAAATCTGCATCATCATTCATTATGTTTGTAAGCACCCAGGAAATGTTTTCATTCTTACCGATTACAATACCGGGGACTCCGGGTAGGGTTACTCCGGCTGCATCCCACCCGGGACTTTTAATAACCGCTGCATACCATTTGCCCGGCGCACTAAATGCAAGATGAGGGTCGTTAGCAATTATCGGCTTACCGGATAAAGACATTGTGCTGTTTACTATCCAATTATTCGAACCAATGTGTGTGCCGTTCATCCCAACAAATTTTCTGAATGCTTTATCAGTTTCAATTAGTGATCTGTTTATTACAGCAAACTTATTTAGATGAGAGGGAATAATGGTAGGAGCGTTTTCGGGATATTCCGGTAAAATATCCTCAACTCTTTCTTTGCCAAGTTTCTGCACAAGTTCTGTGAAAGAAAGGTCTGTCCACCAGCTTAAGTTTAATTCCCATGCCATCATCCTGATAACCAGTAAACTATGCTCAGGTTTCCACTCTTCAGGCTGATTACCCAATATATCAAATTCAAATGTGTATTTATTTTTTGCCTGCCCTATATAAAGATTAACACCTTTAGAATATGCCTCAAGTATTTTTAGAGCTTCGGGATCCATTTTCCGTTTTATCATTAATACAGTTCTGTTCAGCCCCATCGTTCGGAACATTTTATCAAACGGAACAGTTTCCTTTCCAAAAATTTCACTCAATCTTCCCGCGCCTGCTCTCCTTATCACATCCATTATGAACATTCTCTCCTGTGCGTGCAAGTAACCGAGAGCAAAAGCTACATCTTCATCGTTATTTGCAAAAATATACGGAACGGCTAAACTATCCCGGTATATTTCAACTTTTTGTTTTAACCCAGGTGCCTGAAGT
>JBATTD010000576.1:0-2233 GCA_049670345.1 Ignavibacteriaceae bacterium | reverse complement strand
TCTGCCAGAAGTTCAGCCGAGGTTTTGTCATCAGCATAATCCTAACTATTTATTATTTGAATAAACTTGATATCAATTGTAATTATATTTTAACAGCTAACAAAATAAAAAGCTCCGAAAAGTCCGGAGCTCAATTATACTTACGAATCATCATTTACTTAACAGCATAACTTAAAGTATATCAGGATGAGTGATCGTCAATCATTTTAAAAGAATCATCTTCCTGGTTTCTACAAATAACCCGGCTTCCATTCTATATAAGTAGATTCCACTACTTACTTTATTACCAAAATTGTTATCACCATTCCATGTTGAACTATATGCACCGGCAGTTTTAACTTCATTTACAAGAGTTTTAATTTCTCTGCCAAGTACATCATATATTTTTATCGATACGTTACCGGGTTCAACTACACTATACCTAATTGTTGTTGATGGGTTGAAAGGATTGGGGTAATTCTGAAATAAATTGTAATCTTCAGGAATATCAGCTGCTTGGTCATCAACTGAAACGATTGGCGGAATAACCGGTAAAAAAACCATCTCCTCCTGTGTAGATATTGTATACACAGCAGAGCCGTAAGATGAGAGTGAAACATTAAAATCGGATAAATCACTTCCTAAGGATTGGGTACTTGTACCATTGTAAAGATCATTCACCCAGTAAGTAGCTCCTGGATCAAATCCACCGGTGAATTTTAAATTGGTGTTTGTTAAATCCAGCGAAACCGATTGAGAAGTTCCACTGAAATTCACAACAGTCAATCCGTTGGAATCTGTATATGGTCTTAAAAAGGAATATACAATTCCGTTATTTGTGTTCACCCTGTCAAAATCAGATTCATCCTGATCATTAACCTGCCCATCGCCGTTAGTATCTAACCGATGCTGTGAAAAAGACGGAAACTGTGCACGAATTTGTGTGATCTTCTGGTAGTGAGGAGTAAGCAAATCTTTGCCGCCAAAGTTCCAATCAATAATTCCACGTCTTCTGTCATTTAAATCAGGTTCTCCCGGTGCACCCATTCCTTTACCGAATCCAACTTCCTGCCCGTTAAGCATTTGCGGCATACCTGGTGCCATAAATACTGAAGTGGCCACAGGCATTGTCTTTTCAAATGAGTTATATACATAACTTATTCTGTCTTCATCCTGATTTTCCATAAATCTTAAAAAGTATGAATTCTCCCCGGGGTGATACCCGTTGTTGTTAAGTTTTTCGTGAAGAGTATTCACTCCGGCTGGGTTAAATGTGAAACCCCTAATAGCGTCAAAGTAAAGTCTGGAGTCATAAGCGGCGTCAAGTCCACCTCCTTGATCCGCATAAAGAACTTCTGTACCAGTACCTACACCATCATCCTCACCTAAAAGCAGTAAATCTGATTTGATATGTTTTAATGCTGTTCGAACGGGAATACCCATATTCTGATCACCATATTTACGATGAGGACCCCAATAAACATCAAACCTGTAGCCATCAATTCCAAAATCTCTTGCCCAATAATCATAAACATCAACCATGTATTTCCTTGAATCTAGATCTGCCCAACTATAATTTAGAAGACCGTCGCTAAATGCACAGTAATACCATATGCCCTGGGGAGTAACGCAGTCCCCCAGTCCATTATTATTGTGAGGGATAAATTCAGTTTGATAGTAATTCCAGTATTGTGAAAAATCACCATATAGTAATGCTTCTTGTGCAAACGGATGTAACCTGCCTGTATGGTTAGGGGTTATATCCTGTATCACTTTTATACCAAGGTTGTGTGCTTCTTCAACAAATTCCTTATAGTCTTCATTAGTACCGAGAGATGTTTCAACATTTTCAAAATCAATAATGTTGTATCCAATGTTTATTTGATTATCAACATTACCAGGAATTTCAGTTACCGGTAATACCCAAATAACATTAAAGCCTATTGCCTTTATATATTCAAGATTGGGGATTGCAGCTTGTATCGTTCCTACCGGAGTAAAAGCCTTAAAGAACAGCAGGTAAATTCTTGCATTCTTAACCCAATCGGGGTTATCCTCGTATCCCGCAACGTGTACATCCGGACTATCCTGTTTAACAACAAAGAATGTTCTGGAGGAATCCAAATTCGTATCTGTATCTTCAACTGTAAGAGAAAGATAGTATTCTCCTGATGTTGAAGGTTTAGTTACCATAATCACTTCATTAGTTTGCCCGATTATTCCCAGTACTTCAGGATTATCCGGATCTTCATTC
>JBATTD010000575.1:0-1932 GCA_049670345.1 Ignavibacteriaceae bacterium | reverse complement strand
CTCAAAAACAGGATGATCGGCAAAAAATAGAAGTGATGATTAACTTTACTCCTGAAGAGGAGATTATTAAAAATGAGATATTGAGGGTGCTGCAACAAAATTTGGATGCAACGCAGAATGAAGAAGTTGCAGCTGTTTTAGAAACAATTCATGAAGATAGTCCGCAGTTATCTTCAACCCAAGCTGGGATGGAATATGTTTTTAAAAATTACGATTTGAAATACGAGCTTGAGGATGTAAAATTTATCTCTATTACTAATGAAGAAGTAAGGGCTATTTACCAGCAAACAACAAAAGTAGTAAGAGGTGCAGGCTTAGCTAGTACACGTTCCATCGGTATTCACACGTTAATGAAATCTAAAGATGGTAATTGGAAAATATTTGGGACAGAATATATTTCTTCAGGACCAATTCAATAAGGTCTTTTGAAATGTAAGACACATATCTTCAGTTAGAACGTACGCAAAATACTATGATGTCCAGCGTTCAATTATTTCATTCCAAGTAATTCAAGATAGTTGTTAGAATGTTCTCCAAATACTTCAACACTATCGCCAACCATTTTGAACGTACTTTTTTCTCCTGCAACTATGGAAAAGAGGATGTTGTATTCCTGCCGCTTTTCATCTCTATAAATTATTTTTGCAAGATTGTCATGAATATCGGAAGCGAGTTTTTTATTGCACATTGGGCATCTGAAATCCAGGCGTTCACCATTCTCATAAAAGAATAAAGGATGCTTTGTTACTTCATAGTTTCCAATTTCGGGATGAAGTAGAAAAATGGCGGATTCACCCAGATTATTTTTCACTGTGAATACTATTCTCCCTTCAACATTTAAATAACCTCTGCAATGCGGGCATAGATAATTCTCTTTCATTTTACTCTCTCCTTTAAATGTTACTACCAATGTAATAAAATTGATGAAAGATTCAAGGGTGCATTGATATATTTTATTTTTAATTATAAACCATCAGCATTTATATTATCAAATATACCATTGCAAGAATGAACATTTTTTATAATTTTAACATATCATTATCCAAATTTAAATACCCGCTATGAAATATCTCACAAAAATCAGCTTTGTTTTAACGATTATTGTCTCCTTTTATCTTTTCTCCGCAGCAACTGGAGATAACCCTCTATCAAATTTAGTCGAAATAAATTTTGAAAAAACCGAACCCGGCCCTGATCTCCGACCATACGAATGGGCATACCTGCAAAGAGTCTATCCTCACATGGAATCTGACCCGAACGCTTACAAGGAGGCTATCGGCCAGGCGCATCGGTTGCAGAGAGAAACAAAATTAAACAGAATAGCAAAAAACCAAAGAGCTGCTCAGTGGGAATTTGCCGGACCGATAAATGTTGGTGGAAGAGTTGTTGATCTTGAAATAAATCCGGTTAGCCCGAATATTATTTATGCTGCATTCGCCACAGGTGGTGTTTTCAAATCAACAGATATGGGTGGAAGCTGGTTTTCAATATTTGATTCATTAAATGTCCTTACAATAGGTGATATTGCAATTGATCCAATTGATACTGATATTATTTACGTTGGAACAGGTGAAGCTAACGGCGGGCATAATAACTTCCCGGGCGGAGGTGTTTTTAAATCTACAAATGCAGGTAGCACATGGATCTTCATAGGTCTAACAAACACCACATCAATTGGAAGAATAATTATTCATCCGACTAATTCGGATGTAATTTATTTGGCAGCCGTAGGTTCATACTTTGCTCCTAATCCTGAAAGAGGAATTTATAAATCCATCGATGGTGGTAACAGTTGGAATCAATCATTGTTCATATCCGATTCAACCGGCGGGATTGATATTGTTATGGATCCAAACAATCCGGAATTCTTATTCGCTGCAATGTGGGAGCGTGTTAGAAGACCAAATTCATCTCATCTTTTTGGTCCATCAA
>JBATTD010000574.1:0-2150 GCA_049670345.1 Ignavibacteriaceae bacterium | reverse complement strand
GCTAAAACTCTTAAAAAATACTCTGAAATGCTTGGTAATAGAAAGGCTTTATTAAAAGAAACCCTTAAGGAATGATTAGGGAGAAAAGACCAAACAGCTGCAAATCTTGGTGAGAATCTTGCTTTTTCATAAGTAGTTCTGTCACCACGGCCCGTAACAACAAATTTTAATTGATCTAATGGTTTATATTCCAATTGCGCATAACCACCTGTAATAGTATAATCTCTGGTCCCCTCCATAGCTGTTTCCTCCATGTCTACATGGCCTATCTTCTGCGATGCACCCACTACAACTCTTAATTTTTCCTGGAAAAATGAATAATTAAACTGTCCTTCAATTTGATACAATGCAGAATTTTCGATTAATTTACCACCTGATGCTAAAGAATAAATATCACCGGGTGTTGTTCTACTTTGGCCCCAGGCAGAAATAAATAAATGTTCGGAAGAATAATTTAGCTTGCCCCATGGTCTGGATCCCTTTAAAACATTTAATCTTCCAATGCCTGTTATAATAACATCATTTTCTACTACTGTTATACCGCCTTCAGCAGTAAATATAGAACCATTTGCCAATTGATAGTCCAATCTAGCAGATCCATATGTACGCTTTAAGCTTCCATCTGTTATTTCTCTTAGTTCTGGATTAAGTCCCGGATATTCAAAAGGAGGAGTAATTCTATTTTTATTCCAATTTTTACTTTGTAAATAACCAATATTTATTTTGTAACTAAATCCCGCACCTAATAATCCTGCATTGCGTATATCTACTCTGAACATACTAAGTTCGCCACCAGATAATTTTACTTTAGTGCCGAGTGCTTGCTGTGGCGAAAATGTACTTATGTTTAGAACACCATTAAAAGCATTTGTTCCAAAGAGAGCCGAGCCAGGCCCTCTAACAAATTCCACATTACTTACATCTTCTAATGGATAAGAAATTGCTCCCCACTCTTGTTGTCCTAAAAAGGCAGCGCCTAAATCTCTACCATCTAAAAGGACTAAAACACGCCTGGTAACTGAACTGTTAAAACCTCTCGTGTTTAGGTTAAAATCATCTACACCACTTTGCACAAGATCAACACCTGGTTGAGATTCTAAAAGTTTTGGAATATCCCCTGAGTTGGATTTGAGTTTTATTTCCTCCATACCTATTACACTTACTGCAGATGGTGCTTCAGTAATTTTTTCATTTCTCCTTGAAGCGCCATAAACTGTAACATTTCCTAGCTCTAGTGCTGTTGCAGATAAAACAATATCTAATTTCACAGTTTGATTGGCATCTACAACTACATCATCCTTTGTAATTGTTTGATAACTAATTAGAGAAAAAACCAAAGAATATGAACCGGCAGGAACATTTGTAATTGTATAGTTTCCGTCAAGGTCGGTAGCAGCACCAATTGTAGTACCACTTATGATTACATTAACTCGAATCAATGCCTCCCCGGTACTTTCATCTGTAATATGACCATTTATTGTACCGTTACCCTGAGCAAATAATTGACAGGATAACAACAAGATTATAACAAAGGATGAAAGCAGATGTTTGTTAAAAACAGCATTAAGCATTTGAAAATTGTATAAAATTCTCATAGATGTTCTCCTTTTAATTTTGAGAAATGTTTAATTAATTATATAGTAACTATATAAAAAACTCATTCAATCAAAAACAATTTATCGCCTTTTTCTACCGTGCTGCCCTCGCTTATGTATATTTCTTTTATCTTTCCTGATGAGGGTGCCTTCAAATCATTTTCCATTTTCATCGCTTCTAAAATTAATAAGGAATCGCCTGTATCAATTTCATCACCAGCATTTTTTTTAATCTTCAATACCATTCCGGGCATTGGCGCCTTAATATCCAGGTGATGATTCGATGATGCTTTTGCATCTTCAACTAATTTTGTTGCACGTTCCTGTAATTCGGTTCTTGCAATAGTATTAATCTTCTTCCCTCTTACAAGAAGAGAATACTTTTCATCATTAATTTTCTCACTGCTAATTTCGTAAAAATTATTGTTAATACGAAGCAAATAAGTGCTGCAATTTAAGGATTCTAATCCGTAATCTACAACTTTTCCATCAATCGAAGCTTTTTTTTCGTTAATTATATTAACTTGCTTTTTGTTCCCGTTTATTGTTATTACA
>JBATTD010000573.1:0-12252 GCA_049670345.1 Ignavibacteriaceae bacterium | reverse complement strand
GCTTTGACCTGTGCAAAAGCTTGCCCGGTAGAGGATCTTTGCGAGGGTGCTTGTGTTTATGTTGAAAAGGGTGAAAAGCCAATTGAGATAGGACGCCTGCAAAGGTTTGCAATAGATAATTACTTCTCCTCTGGAATGCCAAAGCTTTTTAATGCAAAACCAAATAATGGTAAGTCAGTGGGAATAATTGGTTCGGGTCCCGCAGGTTTAGCATGCGGGGCTGAATTATCTTTGCTGGGTTACGATGTTCAAATATACGAGTCAAATGAAGTTCCCGGTGGTTTAAGTACATGGGGAATAGCACCCTATAAAATGAGTAAAGCAGACAGCTTAAAAGAAGTTCAAATGATAAAAAGGTTAGGTGTTAATATTCAAACCGGTGTAGCGGTTGGTGAAACAATTTCAATTGAAGAATTGTTTGATAAACACGATGCTGTATTTATTGGTATTGGTTTGGGTGAAAGCGGAAAATTAAACATTCCCGGTGAAGATCTGAACGGTGTCATCGGTGCATTAGAATTCATTGAAAATGTAAAACAAGAAAACTGGAGCTCGGTTAATGTTGGAAGGCGTGTTGCGGTAATTGGTGCAGGCAACACCTCTATTGATGCAGCCACTGAAGCAAAACGGCTCGGGGCAGAAGAAGTGATGATAATTTACAGAAGATCAGAATCAGAAATGCCTGCCAATGATTGGGAATATCGTTTGGCAAAAGACGATGGGATCATCTTCCGCTTCTTAACTTCACCTGTTGAAATTATTGGAAATAAAAGTGTTGAGAGTATTAAATGCACAAAGAACAAATTAGGCAAACCAGATAAGCAAGGCAGGAAAAAACCTGTATCTATTCCCAATTCGGAATTTGAAATTCCTGTTGATATGGTTATATATGCTCTCGGTCAGCAGCCAAAGTTAAAATTTTTTAATTCTATTCCTGATCTTAAAATCGAAAACAACAAAGTTTTAGTTAACAACGAAACTTATCAAACAAGTAATCCGAAAGTATTTGCAGGCGGCGATTGTATGAACGGCGGTAAGGAAGTAGTTAATGCAGCTTACGATGGTAAGCAGGCAGCGCACGGGATTGATAAGTTTTTAATTTTGTTAAGTTAATTAGAGCGTAGATGTCATTCAGAAGGAATCCTTTTATCTAAATTATTAGTGATTACATTGTAATAAAAAGATTTTTGCAGAATGACATTATTATTTACTATTATTAAAGTTATCGAGGAATGAAATGGTTGACCTTTCAATAGATTGTGGTGGTATAAAATCTCCTAACCCATTTTGGTTAGCTTCTGCTCCACCTTCAAATTCTGCATACCAAAATTGCAAAGCGTTTGAGCAGGGCTGGGGGGGAACTGTTTGGAAAACAATTGGTGAACCTGTTATGAATGTTTGCAACCGTTACGGTGGATTAGATTACAATGGCGAAAAAATATTTGGATTGAACAACGTTGAACTGATAAGCGATCGGCCAATAGAAACAAACCTGAAAGAAATAACTGAAACGAAAAAATTATGGCCCGACCGAGCTGTTGTTGTATCAATAATGGTTGAGTCGAATAAGGAAGCGTGGCACGATATCGTGAAACGAACAATTGATACTGGTGCAGATGGTATTGAATTAAATTATGGATGTCCGCATGGAATGAGTGAACGCGGTATGGGCGCTGCTGTGGGTCAAGTTCCTGAGTATTGTAAAATGATTACTGAATGGGTAACAGAAGTTTCAACTATTCCTGTACTTGTAAAACTAACACCAAATGTAACAGATATTCGCTTTCCTGCCCGTGCTGCAAAAGCTGCTAATGCTGATGGCCTGTCATTGATAAACACAATTAATAGCATTATAGGAGTTGATCTTGATAGTATGAAAATACAACCGTCAATTGCAGGCAAGAGCAGTCATGGTGGATTCGCCGGGCCTGCTGTAAAACCAATTGCACTTCATATGCTATCACAGGTGTCATCCGATCCTGAATCGAATCTCCCTATCTCGGGGGTCGGTGGTATTAGCAACTGGAAAGATGCTCTTGAATTTATATTACTCGGTGCTACGAGTGTTCAATTGTGTACAGTAGTTATGCATTATGGATTTAGAATTATTGATGACCTGGTTGAAGGATTATCTAACTGGATGGAATCAAAAGGATATACGAACCTCGAGCAGATAAGAGGAAAAGCAGTAGAGCAAATTGAAGATTTCGGTAATTTCAATCTTCTTCATAAAACCGTAGCACGTATCGACCAAACAAAATGTATTCACTGTAATTTGTGTTATATTGCCTGTGAAGATGGTGCCCATCAGTGTATAGGTTTAACCCCCGTTAACGGAAACTATAAAACCGAAGTAAGAGAAGAAGATTGCGTTGGCTGTTGTTTGTGTTCTTTAGTTTGTCCTGTTGAAGGATGTATAGAAATGGTAAGAGTTGATGATGGTTCAAAAAACAAATCGTGGAATGAATTGATGGCTGATTTTGAGAAAGAAGGTAAGGAACCAAGCTGGGAAAATATTGAAAAATTTAAAAAGAAACATGGAATTGTAATTCATTAGTAATATCTTATTTCCATACCGCCATAGTTATTAAGCATTATTATGTTAGAGAACAGTCATCCCAGAACCTGCCTGGCGGTTGACAGGCTTTTTCCGGGATCAATCAATTGAATTAAGTTTATTGTAATTTGCTGAAACGAGCCTGCCTACCGATCAGGCAGGTTCAACATGACCACAAAAAGAAATATTACTAAAAAAAAAATCATGGTGAAATTATGTCAACATTAATAAAAAACGGTCGCATCATTACTGCAGAGCAAGATTATACTGCAGATATCTTTATCGAAAATGAAAAAGTCACACTGATTGGTGAGAACCTAAAAAATCAAGCCGAAAAAGTAATTGATGCAAAGGGTAAGTATGTAATTCCCGGAGGTATTGATGTTCATACTCATCTCGATATGCCTTTTGGCGGAACAACATCAAGTGATGATTTTGAAACAGGTACAAAAGCCGCTGCATTCGGTGGCACTACATCCTTAATAGACTTTGCTATACAGCCAAAAGGTGGAAGTATGCGTGAAGGTTTTGAGACATGGATGGCAAAAGCAAAAGGCAAAGCAACAATAGATTATGGTTTTCACATGATAATAACAGATTTGCCGGACGAGCGATTAAGTGAAATGGATGAGATGGTGAAGGAAGGTGTAACAAGTTTTAAACTGTTCTTAGCTTATCCGGGTGTATTAATGGTTGATGACGCAACAATTTATAAAGCAATGCAACAATCTAAAAAGAACGGTGCTCTTATTTGTATGCATGCTGAAAACGGAATGGTGATTGATGATATTGTGAAGCAAACAGTAGCTGATGGAAATCTTGCTCCAAAATATCATGCGTTAAGCCGTCCAGCTGCAGCAGAAGGCGAATCAACAAATAGAGCTATTGCTTTGGCTGAGATGGCAGGGACGCCTGTTTATATAGTGCATCTAACCTGTAACGATGCGTTAACAAAAGTGGCAGGTGCAAGAGATATGGGACAGCCCGCTTATGCCGAAACCTGCCCGCAATATCTTTACCTTTCTATGGATGATATAAGCAAACCTGGATTTGAAGGTGCAAAGTATGTATTCTCTCCACCAGTTCGAGAAAAGTGGCATCAGGAAATATTATGGGCAGGTCTTCAACAAAATGATTTACAAGTTGTTTCAACAGACCATTGCCCATTTAATTTTAAAGGGCAGAAAGAACTTGGAAAAGATGACTTTACTAAAATACCGAATGGCGGACCGGGAATAGAAAACCGTATGCATCTTACTTACCAGGGCGGTGTAAACGAAGGTCGATTCTCTGTTAACAGATGGATTGAGATTACTTCCACTAACCCGGCTAAGATATTCGGAATGTATCCCCGCAAAGGAACCATAGCTGTCGGATCTGATGCAGATATAGTTATCTGGGATCCAAACAAAGAACATACAATCTCTGCAAAAACTCATCATATGAATATAGATTACTCAATGTTTGAAGGAATGAAAATTAAAGGTGATGCAGAAACAGTTCTTTCACGCGGTGAAGTAATTATAGAGAATAATAAATTCCTGGGTAAAACCGGAAGAGGAAATTTTGTGAAGAGAGATACATTTGCCGGTGCCTGGGGGTAATCATTTGGTGATTTAGTGAATTCGTGATTTGTACTTTTAGTTAAACTTTAATGATGATTTAAAATTACCAAATCAATAATTCAATTAATTAAATAAATATTTTATAATTTGTAATATATATAAACTCTTAATGATGAATTACATTCACCAAATCAATAAATCACTATCTCAATAGATGTTAATGAAAAATCTATTTGATGCTGAACTTGTAGAAACCGACCTCTCCTCAATTGGAAACCGAAGTTTAATAAACGAAGACCTATCTCCAACTAAAATTTCACAAAGATCCTGGGGCACGTATGCCATTGCTGCATTATGGATTGGAATGAGTGTAAATATTCCAACTTATATGCTGGCAAGCGGATTAATTGCAGGCGGAATGAACTGGTGGCAGGCATTGATGACAATTGGCCTTGGAAATATAATTGTCCTTGTCCCGATGGTGTTGAATGCACACGCCGGAACAAAATACGGTATCCCCTTCCCCGTTCTTGCAAGAGCATCATTCGGTACAAAGGGGTCTAATATACCCGCACTTCTTCGCGCTATTGTTGCCTGTGGTTGGTTTGGAATTCAAACTTGGATTGGCGGACAGGCATTTAACTCTTTAATTATTATCATCCTGCCTGAGTGGGCTGTTTTTTCGTGGGGTCCGGCAATTGGCTTTATTCTTTTTTGGGCAATGAATGTTTACTTTATTGTTAAAGGAATTAATTCTATTAAATGGCTGGAATCTTACGGAGCACCTTTTTTACTGTTAGTAGGATTAGGATTATTAATTTGGGCGTTTACCCAGGCTGGTGGGTTCGGACCAATTTTAAGCCAACCGAGTAAGTTCACAACTACCGGCGAGTTCTGGAAATTCTTTATTCCATCTTTAACAGGAATGGTGGGATTCTGGGCAACTCTGTCACTTAACATTCCTGATTTTACCAGGTATGCTAAAAGCCAAAAATCACAGATAGTCGGACAGGCACTCGGACTGCCACCAGCAATGATATTATTTTCTTTTATCGGTATAGCTGTCACATCTGCAACAGTAATTATTTTTGGAGAAGCTATTTGGGATCCGGTCGCACTTCTATCAAGATTTGAAAGTCCAATCATTGTTGCAATATCTTTGGTTTCTCTCATTCTCGCAACTTTAACAACAAACATTGCTGCAAATGTTGTATCACCTGCAAACGATTTTGCCAACTTATCACCAAAGCATATCAATTTTGTAAAAGGTGGTTTGATCACAGCAGTACTGGGAATTGCGATGATGCCTTGGAAACTCCTTGCTGATTACAGCGCTTATATTTTCGGATGGCTTATCGGTTACTCAAGTTTTTTAGGACCGATAGCCGGTATTTTAATCTGCGATTATTTTCTTATCCGGAAAAGAAAACTAAGCGCAAAAGATCTTTATGAAACTGAAGGCGCTTACACTTACAGAAAAGGATTTAATCTAAAAGCAGTATATGCGCTTATCGCAGGAGTTTTTGTTGCTTTAATTGGATTAGTTATTCCCGAAGTGAGTTTTTTATACGATTATGCCTGGTTTGTTGGTTTTGCGGTAGCGTTTTTTGTTTACTGGATTTTGATGGAGAAACAGAATAAATGAATTATTTATTGCAAAATAATTTCCTATTATTAAAACTAATAATCCAGCAATGCTGGTTAAAACAAAAAGGCGTCCCAAAGACGCCTTTTAGAAATTGCTACTACTGAACTTTTACCCGCACTCCTTCCGAATGACTTGCAAACTCAGGAGCGTACATGCACTGCATTGTAGTAATACCGTTAGAGAAATCTCCTTTGTGGGTAACTCTTAGTGGATACTCAAATACATACGTTCCTTTTGGCAGTCTATCCATAAAGAAGTTTGTTGCTGCATCGCGTGTATTTTCGTAATAGTACAAACCATCCTGGTACTTATGAGTTGAAAGCACGTTAATAGGTTCAAACCCAGCGGCACGCATATCTTTTAAGTGAACAAATTCCATAGTTCTATCCACTCTTATTTCAATTCTTACTTTTATCAAATCACCAGGCTTAAGTTTTGTATCATCTGTAACAGGAGTTATTTTCTTCCCGGTTTCACTATCAAGTTCAAGGAATAACTGCTTCTTAATTTTTAGCGGTGTTTCGCTCGGCGTTATTTTATCAAGCTGTTCATAATACTGCCAGTACAGAGATCCCCACGCAACAACGTTGTTATTATTGGTTACAGTTACTTCACCCATTTCAGGTTTTATATCTTCACCTTTCCACGAAGTTTTGAAATATCCCGTTCCCGCTTCAATGTGAATTTCAGGATTGTTATAAAGATCAATCAATTGCCCGCCAACCTTTATATCAGGCAGTTTTGAATCTGCAAGCCAGTTTGTTCCTCTTAAAAGCAGAGCATAGCAGGCTTCGGCAGTTGCTTTTGTTGTTTTCCAATCCTGTACCTGTTTCTGTTTCAGCAGCCATACTTTCATCAAATCAACAGACTCCTGGTCTTTTGCAATTTCATCAACCGCTTCAATAAGCAGCGCCTGCGTTTCTATCGGCGCCTGGTACCACCACCATCCCCATTCCTCTTTAAAGTACATTCCCATCTCGTCATTAAATACTGCATTCTCAATTATCGATTTGATTATACCCTTTGCAGTCTTTGTATCGTACATTCGGTAAAGTGCAAGTGCTATCATCCCTTGCATATATTTATTGTTGCTCAGCCAGTATGTCTGTGCCTGCCATTTCCAGTAATCGAACGCTTCCTTATGTTCTTCATTAACCGGTATATCAAGATAGTAGCTTCTTCCGTAGAGATACTGCGCCTGTATATAGCCGATATGTTTCTTCTTCATGTTTACACCGCTTCTTTTAAGGTTTTCATAATCTTCATACATTCTTACATCGGAGTAGAGAACTGCCTTCGTTAGCATTTGCCAGGTAGCACTATTTTCTCTTATATCTTTTATTCCAAGCCGCTCTAGATGTCCCATTCCTACAACAATATATTGAGTAATGAACCTGTTTTCGCGGAGTCCGGGAAACCATGGCCAGCCGCCGTTTGAGTACTGGTTTTCTCTCAATTGCCTTTCTGCTCTTTCCAGTTCATTTGCCATTCTTGTAAGATCGAATAGCAAACCAACTCTGCGTTTTCTTTCGGATTCATCCTGTGCATCAAGGACCCATGGAGTTTCTTCGAGAAGAGCATACTTTAATTCCTGGTTCTTTTCAAGATTCGAGAGAAGCGCATCTTTATCTATTTCCTTCCATGTCTCAAAAACTTTTTTGATCTTCGGGTTTGAGTTTGCAATAAAAGTTGCAATGCTGTTTGCATAAAAACGATTGAAGATCTGCTCGCTGCACTCGTATGGAAATTCCATCATATACGGCAGTGCCTGTATTGCATACCATGCCGGATTTGCAGTGAACTCAAGAGTGAGATTATAATTCTGCAAAGTGGAAGAAGTATTGTTCATCAGCTTATCGAGTATGAAAGTTTTTGTCTGCATTCCTTTAACAGGAAGCGGAAGTGTTTCTGTAACAAGCATTCTGTTAACCAGAACAGGCAGAGCATTCTCTTCGCCATCAGAAAATTTTCCTGATTTAGCAATTACCCTGTAAACAATCGCATCAGCTTTTCCCATAGGAACTTTTAATCTCCAGCTTAAGCCTTCGCTCATTTCTTTATCAACTGAGAATGATTTTACGTTATTCGTGTTTTCAAACAGACCGTCTATCGGTTTCATTGTAAATGCGTCGTAAAGCAGAAGTGTTGCTTCACCGGAGAGTGAATGATCTGAAAGGTTGCTTACCTTTGCAGTAAAGTATATTTCATCGCCTTCTCTTACGAATCTCGGTGGATTTGGCTGTATCATCAAATCCTTTTGTGTAACTGTTTCGTTATAAACAATGCCGCTCTTAAGATCTTTTGTAAAGGCAAAGCCCATAAACTTCCATCTTGTTAAAGCTTCCGGTACAGTGAAAGAAATAACAATTTCACCTTTCTCGTTTGTTCTTAATTCAGGATAGAAAAAAGCAGTTTCGTTTAGATTTTTTCTTATGGGCACATCTTCGAAAGAAGTTTCTGCAATATTATTTTTTTCAACCGGTGATTTTATTTTAGACTGATCTTTATCATCTCTTTTACCACTTAACCTACCTAAAGATTCGCCTTCCTCTTTTTCTTCCATAACAACACCTGATTGCAAGGACATTTCATCAGCAACACGGCTGTTAGGCATATTGTAATATCCGCCATCACTATATCCGTATCCATAAAAATAAAAACCAAAGGTGTTTATGTATGGATAATAGAAATACTGCCTTGAAACATAAATATTCCATCCCTCTTCATGAATATTTGAACTGAGAAACTGGAAGGAATTATCCGTTGTCCAGTTCAATCTTGAGTAATAATATGGATGTATATTAAAGCCCCAGTAGTTTGCTGCAAATGCATCAAGGGAAGCATCGTACATTGAAGCAAGCAGCTCCGCAGCTAATGCATCTCCGTTTGGTCCTGTAATTTTTAACTTCCATTCTTCTTCAGTTCCGGGAAGAATTTTATTTCTGAAAGTCTCGAATGCAATATTAAGATGTTTGTTCGTCCACGGTACGGAAATAACTTTGGTTAAAGTATGGTTTTCATTATTAACAGTTAGGGTTACATGCACAACCACGTTTCCGCGGTAATCTTCTTTAATAGGTATTTCAATCATTTTCTGTTCATCATCTAAAGTGATCCATTCTTTCTTGATAATTTTTGCATCGTATTCAAGTTCGTAAAGTACATTCACATCTTCTTCGGCGGAACCGATATAAAGTTTAGCAGTTTCTCCCGGTTCGTAGCTTTTTTGGTCAATATAAATCCAACTCGCTTCTCTTAGCGGCGTTTTATCAGACTCAGGATTAAACAGAGTAAAATATTTTATAAGATTAACCGGTGTTCCGTTTTTATCTTTTGTCTTAAGCGTAATAACATACTTACCTGGTTCCCAATTGTTTTGATCTTCAAAAGCAATGAATGAACTATCTGTTGTAGTGAAACTTGATTGAAAAACCTTCTTATCTTTTTCACAGTTAAAGAATTGGTCTTCCTCATCATAAACATCGTGAGCAAAACTTTCATAAAAATCTTGTTTCGTTAAAAGAAATTCATCCGGTTTTTGCCATAGTCTTTTTCTGAAAATCCTCGATGGTGATTTTAGTTTATACACATCAACAGAAACTTTTGCCGGTTCAAATTGCCCGTTTAGGTTTGCAGTTGAAACTGAATAGTTTACAAGAGAATCACTTCTAATTATTTCAGGAAGATTAACATTAGCTACCAAAGCAACATATCCTGCACTCACATAAGTTTGTGCAGAATGCGTTTCCCCTGTAACATCAACAACATCAGCGTAAACAGTATAATTAAATACAGGATTTGTTTCCCTTATAATTGAAAGATCAGGAATGAGATTAAATTCAACTTTGAATTTGCCTTCCTTATCGGTTTTGGTTACACCGTTTGTGATTTCCATTTGAGTGTTATTTCCCCAGTACCAGTTATAATAACCTCTAAACCAATAGTAGTAATAAGGGAAGGAAACATTTCGTACAACACGGTATTTAACATCAACATCATTCAGGTTTGCACCGGAGTAAGTTTTGGCAAATCCGGTTGCGGTTACTTCATCATTTAATGAATAACTTCCTTTAACAGGTTCAAACTTAACTTCGAATTTAGGACGTTTATATTCTTCAACCCTGAAGTATTGAGAACCGACCTCATTCATTATATAATACTGTCCGCCAATCTTTCCAAAGGGAATTGTAAACTGTCCGTTAAAAGTTCCGTATTCATTCGTTGTAAAGGTAGCATCGGATATCTTCTGGCTGTTTGCATCATAAAAAGTTACGGTTGTGTTTCTATCAGTAATTATTTTGTGATCTTTCTTACCATCAGTTTCAACCATCAAGCCTTTGAAGTAAACAACCTGCCCTGGTCTGTAAATCGCCCTATCGAGATAAAAGAATGTTGTCGTTCGTCTTCCCAAATTTTCATCATAATAGTAGGAGTAATAATTTTGTGATTCGAAACGATCATCATCATCAGTAAAAACGACTTTGTAGTTATTGTATTGATTTTCCTCTTTTTTAAACTCAAATAAACCTTCATTGTTTGTTTTACCGTTGGCTAATTCAAAGAATTGATATTCCCTATCGTCCTGGACGTACTTCTGTACAAACACTTCAACATCAATGCCTGAAAGCGGATGACCTGTTTCTCTATGTAGAGCATAAACCTGAACAACATTTTTTCCCATTTCTCTTCTTACATAACTGATATTGGAAACCCAGGTTTTTCCATATCCGACTGCATTTTTCACGTAAGTGAAATTTTTATCAGTTGCTACGAGAATCAGATACCGCCCAACCGGCAGTGAAGGTATTTTTATTTCCACGCTATGATTCTGGTAATCTTTGTCATCGGGAAGAACGAGAGACCATTCGTTTGTTGGCTTCTGCTTAACATAAAGCTGAATGAGCTCTTGTGCATTTAACTTCTTTTCTTTTCTCTCTAATGATTCATTCCATGGAATCACTCTTATAAAAACCTTGTTAACATTTTTATAAGATATTAATGAACGGAATGGCTGGTCTGGCATGTTTCCGTATTCAGTTTGAAATATTAAACTCTTTTGTAATATAGTATTCTGCAGCCATCTGCATTCCTGCGCACCAAAAGTATCGGGAAATTTTTCAATTGCGGTGTTACAGAATTCAAGAGCTTTTTTAATTTCCCACTTATGTGCATCGGATACAGAAGCGCTATACTTAACTCCTTCATCATAATAATAATTTGCTTTATTAAATGAGATGAGTGAAGAATAGGGAACATCGCTATACTGATCTTCCAATTTTATAATAGCGGAAATATATAAGCTGTCTTTTACTGTGTTAACACTGTGCCTTCTTACAAAATTTAATCTTGCTAGATCAACATCTATTAAAGCATCTTTTTCAACATCATCAAGGTGGAATTCAATTATCTCCTGATAAAGTTTAATTGCGAAAAATTTTAGTGAGAGAGAATCTTTAGTCGTGTAATCGATATCAATAAAATCTTCCGCTTGCGAAAAATCTTCGGAACTGTTCAATTCAAATTTGTATACAGGATCGGTAACTGAAGCTTCATCATTGATGTAAAACGAGAGAGCATTATGTGCAAGCAGATCGAACAAAGTCGGGCGAAGATATGCCTGCTCAGAATTACTGTAATAAAGAACATCTTCAAAATCTTTTATGGAAATTAATTTTAAGCTGTCTCTCTGTTCAAGCGATGCCTGGTATAAGCTTACGATTTCTCTTATTAGATGTGAAAGATCCCACGTTTGAAAATCATCATTATCAAAATTTACAGTTTCGGTTCTCTGCTGAAACCGCCAGCGGTTATTTTGATAATACTGCCAATAAGTATTTGCAAGAATAGATTTTAGAACGGCATTTGCCGGAAATGATGTTGTTTTTATCTCATCTTTAACTTCACCTAATATTTTTACGTGGCTATCTTCCTGGGTGTAGTTTGTGAACCTAAGTTTGTAGAATAGCGACTTTATGATTTGCGGCTGGTTGTTTTCATCTTTAGCCGTATTAAGTATTTCTTCAACTATGTCCAGTGCCGAACGTGTGAGTCCTTCATTAACCAGCGAATCTACTTTGTGCCATGCGGCTTCATAGTCATCACCAAAATTATAATGTATTACCTCAACTTGATTAAATACTTTTATATCAGGAACAAAACCTATGAATGAATATAATAAAACCGCAATGGGAATAAGAAGTAAGAATCTTTTTTTATCTTTCACACTAAGTACCCTTTATTAAAATCTGAATTTTTAAACCCAATTATAAACTATCATTTATTTAACAACTGATTTTACTTTCCTTAAGAGAATTGGTTCCCCAAAAAAACATTTTTGTTGAGCAAATATATTAATGATGTACTGAAAACTAATAAATCCTCTTTCAAATTGGTTGTAGATTTCAGTGATTTCAAAACAAAACTATTTTTCTTCTTTCCTATTTTTTTATGATTATCCTTAATTTAAGTTTTGTGAAAGACAC
>JBATTD010000572.1:0-2832 GCA_049670345.1 Ignavibacteriaceae bacterium | reverse complement strand
CCCATACAGATGCAAGAAGGACTGCATCTGCAAAGGGAGTACGTGTTGCAACTTTTCCCGGTATAACAAAGGAGATAATGATTCGCGGGATGAATGCAGATTATAAAACGATAAGTAAAAGATCGTTAAAACTCAAAAAGATTTTGGAAAAAACTAAGCAAGTTAAAATTACTGCACCTGCAGGAACAGATATTGAATTTGATATAACTGGAAGAACGGCTATCGCAAGCAAGGGATTGTATCACAAAAAAGGTGAAAGCGGTAACCTGCCCACCGGTGAAACTTATAACGCTCCGGTAGAAGGTACTGCAAACGGTCTCTTCGTCGTTGATGGTTCTATGGCCGGGTTGGGTCTGATTGGAGATGTAAATATTAAAATAGAAGTTGAGAAAGGTTTTGCTACGAAAATTACCGGCGGCAGACCAGCTAAAAAATTGAGTGAGATGCTGGATAAAGTGGGTAAAGGTGCGCGTAACATTGCAGAGTTTGGAATAGGTACAAATGATAGTGCACGCTTGAGCGGAATTTTACTTGAGGATGAAAAGGTTATGGGTACAGTTCATCTTGCACTTGGTAACAATGTTACAATGGGTGGTTCAGTAAATGTTCCAATTCATGTAGATGGAGTTATTAAAAAACCAACAGTTTATCTCGATGGTAAATTGTTGATGGATAAAGGGAAATTGTTGATCTAATAATTCGTGAAAAGCTTAGCTGAACATGTCTGACGCCTACCAGCGGTAGGCAGGGTGGTTAGATTGATGAAAATTCTTCTTTACTCTTCCATCCGTTTTAATTATTTTTGCTTCGAAAATCATTTAATAAAAATCATAGGAAAATAAGTGGCGATAATACCAATCACAATGTTTGGAGATAAAATTCTTCGTAAAAAAGTTAATAAAGTCAAAGTAGTTGATAAAGAAATTATTGAGTTAATTGCAAATATGTTCGATACTATGCGTAATGCAAATGGAATTGGATTAGCTGCTAACCAGGTAGGTGCTGATAGATCAATTTTTATTGTAGATATTTCAAACCTTGAAGAATACGAGGAATCTAAACCGTTGGTGTTTATTAATCCGAAAATTGTTAAACGCTCTGAAGAACAAACAGTTTTCGAGGAAGGATGTTTAAGCATACCGGATATAAGAGGCGATGTTGAAAGACCGGAAGCAATTACAATCGAATATCAGGATGCTGAATTTAAAGAGCAAACAGTGGATGCAGATAATTTACTTGCAAGAGTTATTCAACATGAGTATGACCATCTTCTTGGAATATTATTTACGGATCTTGTGGATAATGAAATGAAAAAACGGTTGAAAAAACCTTTGCATAGGATAAGAAAAAGAAAAATTGATATTGCTTATCCAATCAGCAAATCATTTGATTACGAATTAACATTATAAGTAGCTACCTATGAACATAATCTTCATGGGCACACCCGATTTTTCCATTCCTTCTTTAAATACTTTGATCGAAAGCAAACACAATGTTTTAGCCGTTGTTACAGCACCCGATAAACAGCGTGGAAGGGGACGAAAGGTTTCATTCACTCCTGTTAAAGAATTTGCTATTGAAAATAATTTACCCGTGCTTCAACCGGAAAGATTGAAAAATAATTTGGAATTAATAGAAGAACTAAAAAAAATTGATGCAGATTTGTACGTAGTAGTTGCATTCAGAATTCTTCCTCCCCAAGTATTTGAAATTCCGAAATACGGTTCTTTTAATCTTCATGCTTCATATCTTCCCAAATATAGAGGCGCTGCACCTATTCAGTGGGCATTAATAAACGGTGAAACAGAAACCGGTTTAACTACATTTAAACTTGCTGAAAAGGTTGATACGGGAAATATTTATCTACAGATGAAAATCGAAATAAAACCTAATGATAACCTTGAATCTTTGCACGACAAACTGAGTGCAGAAGGTGCGGATATTGTATTGAATACAGTGAACCTGATTGAATCCGGAGATTATGTTTTACAGGAGCAGGATAACTCACTCGCAACACCGGCACCCAAAATAATAAAAGAGATTGCTAAGATTGATTGGAATAAACCTGCTCATCAAATTCATAATTTAATAAGGGGATTATCACCAATTCCGGGAGCGTATTTTGAGTTAGAAGACAAGTTGATAAAAATTTATAAAACGGAATTTGTTGAGCGGGAGGATTTAAAACCTTTTGAGTTTGATCAAACTAAAGAAGAACTTATTGTTGGCTGCGGCGAAAATGCACTGCGTATTTTAGAACTTCAGCAGGAAGGAAAGAAACGAATGAGAATTGAAGAGTTTTTGAGAGGATTTAGTTTCCAATAAGTAACATACCTACTTATTATTGATCTCTGAATATCAAACTTAAACTCCCCACTATTTTTAAATAGCATTCTCCAATTTCAGCAGATACTGTTTTCTCCAGATTCCCCCTCCGTAACCAACAAGTTCACCACTATTTCCAATAACACGGTGACAGGGAATAATGATAGCTATTCTATTGTCACCATTAGCCCTTGCCACAGCACGTATTGCCTTCGGATTATTTATTGCCATTGCCTGCTCTTTGTAGGATCGGGTTTTACCGTAAGGAATTTTTTGTAATTCTTTCCAGACCTGTAATTGAAATCCTGTCCCGGGAATATATAAAGGCACGTCAAAAACTTTTCTTTCTCCATCAAAATATTCTCTTAGCTGATGCGATAATTCATCAAAATATTTATTATTACCCGGGACAAATTCTGAACTCAGATTTTTTTTCAATCGTTTAATCTGAGTTTCAAGCATTCTTCTGTCAACAAATTCAAGTAAACAAATTCCCTCATCCGTTGC
>JBATTD010000571.1:0-1693 GCA_049670345.1 Ignavibacteriaceae bacterium | reverse complement strand
TTCCTGATCCTTTTCGGTAACTGTAATACCTGTCCGGATCTTTTTTGTAAAAATCCTGGTGATAATCTTCAGCAGGATAAAATGTTGTGAACTTAATTATCTGTGTTGCTATCGGCTCATCAAATTTACCAGAATTATTTAAATATTTCTTCGATTTATCAGCAAGCATTTTTTGATCTTCATCGTGATAAAAAATTGCAGATGTATATTGAAATCCTCTATCCGCAAACGAGCCGCCTTTATCAGTTGGATCGAATTGGCGCCAGAAAATATCTAAAATTTCTGCATAGCTTATCACTAATGGATTGTAATAAACCTGCACAGCTTCACGGTAACCTGTATTACCACTTGAAACCTGTTTGTAAGTGGGATCGGGTTCTGTTCCACCGGCATAACCGGAGATAACTTGTTTTACTCCTTCAACTTTCTCAAAAGGTGCTTCGATACACCAGAAACATCCACCGGCTATTGTTGCAATTTCTTCATCTCCACTAGAGCCATTAGTCTCCATTTTCATATTATTTATTTTTGATGTTTGTTTAGTATCAGTTTGTGAGCATGCTGTTGTAAGCAGAGATAGCGCAAAGAAAATATGAATTAATGTTCTCATAGTAATTCCTTAATAATAATTATTCAATCCTCAAGATATACTCGTTGAGTATTCAGTTATGTCAAATATAAATTCTGAATATCACGAAAATATCACGGCAGCATATTTTTTTTATCTTTGCTTAATTATACAATTTTTACTGAGTTGTTGTAAGCCCAAAATCTAGCTGAGCTTCGGCAAATTTTTTCAGGAAATTACTGACAGAAACTGATTTTATTCTTTACTCGTTTGCAGATAGTTAATAAACCTAACGTAATAAAATTTAAGTGAATAATTCTCTCCGAATTTGAGTAGTTATTAAATTATCCCCCGGTTTTGTGTGCTTTCACTCTAATCTCATATTTCTGTGTCATTTTGTTTTCGCATAATTGAAGCTCAACATTTACCCCTTCTTTATTAAGAGTAAAATCTTCCGTTGAAACTGTATCCACAATAAAGCTTGCCGAAATTGATCCGGTAATAAACTCATTTAGTGCATTCCTTGCTTTCTTTTCACTACTATAAGAAGCATTTGCTTCTGCCTGGAAAACCCCGTCCTGATCGGCAACAAATGTTAACCTATTGTTCTTCGTTTTATAAAACATACAATCCATAGCCGGATTACTCTTATCACGGTGAACCGGCTTACCGTATTTATTTATAACATCGTTTTGTGTTTTACCAATCATATTATGAACGCTGATATCCTGTGCAATGATAAAAAAGGGGAGCAGGCATAGCAGGAAAAGAGAAGCTAGAAGTTTTTTTTGTGTCTTCATCTTTTTGCCCTTATATCTAATCGAAAAAAAATTAATCTTATTAAAAGAATAGCCGGAAATGTTATAATCTTGCCTGACCTTGAGAAAGGTGTTTGACAGGGAGGTTGGTAATATTTTTTCGTGCGCATTTTAACCCCTAAAAATGTAGAAAATACTAATATAAATTAGCTCATATGTAGGAGAGAATCAATTGAAAAAGAAAATTGGGCGGGTTTATACTTGTATATATTATTAAGAATTACCTTTAATTTCCGGGTGATCAATTGCAGCAGGGCAATTGTGTTAATTCTTGCTATTTGCAATAATGAATAAGCAGCTACCACCC
>JBATTD010000570.1:0-2018 GCA_049670345.1 Ignavibacteriaceae bacterium | reverse complement strand
GTTAAAGGCAGGTTCTTTTGTTGAGACAAAAAAAATGATTTTACTGAAGTAAGAACCTGCCTGCCCTGCCTACCGGCAGGCAGGCGGCAGGCAGGGATGGTGTTGATGAAGTAAAAATCAATTAGAGGATAATAATTCACAGAAAGATAGAAGGGCAAATAGAAGAGTAGTATTAATTAGAGTTGATCTATAAAACAATACACAAATAGTGAAATAGATTAAGCCTTCCTGCCGATAACCTCTGCAATCTTCCTTACCTGCGACATTAATTCTTCAAATTGTTCTGGTAACAATGACTGCGGTCCGTCGGACATTGCAGATGAAGGATCATGATGCACTTCAACCATCAAGCCGTCAGTTCCCGCTGCTACTGCTGCCCGCGCCATTGGGATAACTTTATCGCGAATTCCGGTAGCATGAGACGGATCGGCAATAACAGGCAGGTGGCTTCTTTGATGAATGACCGGAATAGCGGAGAGATCAAAAGTGTTTCTTGTTGATGTTTCAAAAGTTCTTATTCCTCTTTCACATACCATTACGTTCTCATTGCCGCTGGCAAGAATATATTCCGCTGCCATCAACCATTCATCTATTGTCGCCGACATGCCCCTTTTTATCATAACCGGTTTATCAACCTTACCTAACTCGCGAAGTAAAGGGAAGTTTTGCATGTTACGCGAACCTAATTGAAAAATATCAGTGTATTGGTAAATTAAATCTATGCGGTTAGGGTCCATAACTTCAGTAATTACCGCGAGACCAAATTCATCACCTGCTTTTCTTAAAAGTTTTAATCCTTCCTCCCCCATTCCCTGGAATGAATACGGTGAAGTCCTCGGTTTAAATGCGCCGCCCCTCAAAATTTTTGCGCCGGCGTCTTTTACAGCTTTGGCGATAGTCATTATCTGTTTTTCACTTTCCACAGCACAAGGACCTGCAATGGTCACAATATCACTTGAACCTAAAATAACATCCCCGATTTTAATTACAGTATTTTCTTTTTTATATCCTCTGCTCGCTAATCTAAATGGTTCAGTAACTCTGTGCACAGCAGAAACTCCCTCGAGTATTTTAATTTTTCGTGTATCAAAGTTCGGCTGAATTCCAATTGCCCCCAAAACAATCTGATCTTCGCCCGTAGATCTATGAATTGAGAATCCATAATCTTCCACCTGCTTTATTATCTCTTCAACCAGTTCATCTCTTACACCTTTTTCAAGAACAATTATCAACTATTACTCCTAATTAAATAAACTTAATGGAAATTCTTTTCGCCGGCTTTTATTTCAAAATTTATGTAATCCTCTTCACGCGGTATCGGGCAGGTGAATTCTGCACTATATGCACAATAAGGATTGTAAGCTCTATTAAAATCTATTGTATAAACATGATCGGTATCATCTTCATATTCAAAATCGAGGTATCTGCCAACTCCATAAGTTTCTTTACCTGTTGTTTTATCTGTAAACCAGATGCTGTAATACGGAGTGCCATCTCTTCCGAAAGCTTTATATACATTTACTTTATGTTCATCGTTTCCGTAGTTCAATTCAACATAACCTAATTTAAGTACGCGTCTCAACTCACCTCGTGTTCCGTAAACATCAACGGTATCAATGGTATCGTACTTATGTAATTTTGAAGTAAAAATAAACTCACCGACCGGCTCATAATATTTAAGTTCAGCATATTCTGCTTTTGGATCTCTGTTAAAAGGTGAGTGAGGGTCATACTGCATTGAGCTATCTTTCATGGTTCTTTCAAGTTCCAATTCGATAAGATAATTCTCATCTAAAGGATTAGAGTTTCCGTCTTCACCATTTTTTGTTTGGCAGCCAAATTGTAAAATTAAAATTACTGCGAGGATAAAAATAATATGAACAAACTTAACTTTGTTTTTCATATATATAATTCCTTGTTTTAGAGATATGGAACTTGTTCCGACCTGCCTGCGCCTGCCTGCCGGTAGGCAGGGTAGGCAGGTTTATCAGGTGAAGAATCCTGGGAGAAGATAGGTT
>JBATTD010000569.1:0-4077 GCA_049670345.1 Ignavibacteriaceae bacterium | reverse complement strand
TTTCATAAACAATGGAATCAACATGATAAATATTTCCCGGTACAAATCTTTCAATTAAAAAGAAAGATTGTTCATCACCGAGTTCATTAATTCTGCTCCACAGCTCCTCTTCATTATTAACTTTCTTTAAACCATGTGCGCCGGCTAATAATCTTGGTTTTACTATTAAAGGAAACTTTACCCGTTTTGCGAATTGGCTGATTTCCTCATGGTTAAGAACGTGCAGAAATTCAGGAACTGGAATGCCTCTCGATGCTGCCTGTGTACGCATAGCAAGTTTATCTCTAAAGTAGCGAGCGGTCGTATCACCCATTCCCGGAATGCGTAAGTGTTCTCTTAAAGCAGCGGCTTTTTCAACATCAAAATCATCAAGCGCAACTATTCTATCGAGCTTTTCTTCTTGGGCAAGATAACTCACACCATAGATAACATCTTTCATATCCCATTCTTTATTTCTATCGTGAATGTAAAAAAATTCATCTATGGAATCTTTGGGCCAGTGACCATCTTTTAAACTTTCGGAGGTTAGAAGAAGAACACGGCAGCCCTGTTCTTTACACTCGCGCATAAAGTCGTGTCCTTTTTCATAAGATGATATACAAAGTATGGTTAATGACATAATTATCTCATATGTTAGTTGGATGTTTGACTTTATATTGAAATATCAAGATTCAAAAAGTTAAAGTCAAATTATTGATGATGCCTTGTTAATTTTAAGCTTGATTTAAAAGGCACTTGTTTTGTCACTTATTAAAACCTTTTCTCTAATTGATACAAGTATTGTTAAAAATTTCATCGTTTTTGAACAATTTTAATGGTACTATTGTTGTTTTAACCACTTACACACAAATTTCGGCTAACAGCAAATATTTATACTATTTCTCTCTTCTGTCAAATATTTTAAGCACGAACTCTTATCTAAACTTCATAAGAAAATATTTTTAATTTAATTAAACGGAGAAGGTTTAATGAACGCAGCACAGCAATTACAAAAACAATGGAAAACAGATCCAAGATGGAATGGAATTGTTCGTCCATACTCGGCAGAAGATGTATTACGCCTGAGGGGTTCTATTCAAATAGAATATACCTTGGCCCGGTTAGGAGCAGAAAGATTGTGGAATCTTCTGCATACTGAAGACTTTGTTCGTGCCCTCGGTGCACAAACAGGTAACCAGGCAGTACAGCAAGTGCAGGCAGGATTAAAATCAATTTATGTTAGCGGATGGCAAGTTGCCGGTGATGCTAATGGTGCAGGACAAACTTATCCGGATCAAAGTTTGTATCCCGCCGACAGCGTTCCTAATCTGGTAAAAAGAATTAACAATGCGTTGCTTCGTTCAGACCAAATATATTATTCATTAGGACAAAATGGGGTGAATTGGTTTGCGCCAATTGTTGCTGATGCCGAAGCTGGATTCGGCGGTGTATTAAATGCCTTTGAATTAATGAAAGCAATGATTGAGGCCGGTGCTGCTGGTGTACATTTTGAGGACCAGCTTTCTTCAGCGAAAAAGTGCGGACACATGGGCGGTAAAGTTCTTGTGCCTACAAAAGAGGCAGTTCAAAAACTTGTTTCTGCAAGATTAGCTGCTGATGTAATGGGGGTTCCAACTTTGCTAGTTGCAAGAACAGATGCAGACTCCGCAGGATTATTAACAAGTGATGTTGATGAATATGATCATCAATTTTTAACCGGCGAAAGAACGGTTGAAGGGTTCTTCAAAATTAAAAAAGGAATAACTTCTGCAATAGCCAGAGGATTAGCTTATGCTCCGTATGCGGATTTGTTATGGTGCGAAACCTCCAGCCCTGATCTTGATGATGCAAGAAAATTTGCTAAAGCTATAAAAAGAATGTATCCTGATAAGATACTTGCTTATAATTGCTCACCTTCTTTTAACTGGAAGCTTAATCTTGATGATGCAACGATAGCTAGGTTCCAAACCGAGCTTGCTGCAATGGGATATAAATATCAGTTTGTAACATTAGCTGGCTTCCATTCGCTAAATTACATAATGTTCGATCTGGCTTACCATTATAGAAAAAAAGGAATGGCTGCATATTCAAAGCTACAGGAAAGAGAATTCAAACTTGAAAAGGAACGCGGGTACAGGGCGGTGAAACATCAGAGTTTTGTAGGTGCAGGATATTTTGATGAAGTAAATAAAACGATAACCGGTGGCAGAACTTCGGTTACTGCATTAGATGGTTCAACCGAAGAAGAACAATTCCATGACAATGGTAAGGATAATACAGAGGTTAAAATTCATAATCTCGATAATAACCAGGATGCAAACGAACAGTCGTTACCAAACTTAAAACAGAGAAAGTTTAAAGCAGGTTAAAAATAAGAATTATTGGAAAGACAAGACCCCGCCATTTTTATGACGGGGTTTTTTTATAAAAAATATCTTTTTTAGATCTCGCATTAAATGACGGACTCATTCTAATTCTAATTGAGAGCGGTATAAAAAATATCCTGCAAAGAAATACTTTATTTCCGTAAATTTGTCGATCAAATACTATTAAACTGTAACCAATGGCAAATAATAAAAAAGTAATTGTATTAGGTGCGGGAATTTCAGGATTAACAACTGCATACCTTCTTCATAAAGATGGTTATGATGTAACTGTTCTGGAAAAGAACGATAAAGTTGGCGGCTCAATTGAAACTGTGATTGAGAACGGACTGCTTTTTGACCGTGGACCGAACAGTGCGCTGGAAACCACCCCATTAATCGCGCAGCTTGTTGAAGAGTTGAACTTAACAGAGCAATTCGTTTATGCGAACAAAAAAGGGAACAAAAGATACATCCTTCGTAATAATCAGTTACACGCTCTTCCAATCTCACCACCCGCGTTTCTAAAGTCGAAACTTTTTTCAGGTAAAGCAAAATTAAGATTATTGAAGGAACCATTTGTTGGCAAATCGCAGGATGGCTATTATCAGAGTATAGCAGAATTCGTTACAAGGCGACTCGGTCAGGAGTTTTTAGATTATGCAATCAATCCTTTTGTTGCAGGTGTTTATGCCGGCAACCCGGAGGACTTAAGTGTAAAGTCTGCATTCCCAAAACTATATGCTCTCGAAGAAGAATATGGTGGGTTGATCGTTGGGGCAATACGTAGCATTCGCAAAAGGAAAAAGAGAAAAGAACAATCGAAACAAAGCGCAAAAATGATATCGTTCAAAGATGGAATGAAAGTTCTACCCGAAGCAATTGCAGGCTATCTTGGGAGCAGAGTAAAGTTAAATGCGGAAGTTGTTTCAATCAAAAATACCGCTGATGGAAATTATGGAGTGGCTTATAACGAGGGTGATCAGAGCTTAACTCTTTTAACCGATATTGTTCTCTCAACAATTCCTGCTTATACCGCCGGGGAGTTGTTTGGTCATTTTGATGATGGGCTCAAAAAACATTTAACTAATGTTTATTATCCGCCGGTGCTTGTTTTGTATATTGCTTACAACAAAGATGATATCGGGCAGCCGCTTGATGGTTTCGGGTTTTTAGTTCCTTCCAAAGAAGAAAAATCTTTTCTGGGGGCAATATGGAGTTCGGTTATTTTTCCCAATCGGGCCGAAGATAGTACGGCATCATTTACATTGTTTGTCGGTGGTTCACGTAATCCCGGTTTTATTTATGATGACGAAGAAGAACTAATAAAAACTGTTAGGCTGGAGTTTGAAGAATTAATGAATATAAAGGGAGAGCCAGTTCATCTGGCAAAAAGATTCTGGGAAAAAGCAATTCCACAATACACAATAGGTTATGTTGAAAGCGAAAATTATTTTGATCACTTTGAAAAAGATAACAGAGGAATTTTTCTAAGCGGTAACTACAGGGGTGGTATTTCTGTTGGAGATTGTATTAAGAATGCGGGAATAGTTGTAGATAAAGTTAAAAGTATATAAGGAGAAAAATGGAAAACAAATTCAACTTTAAAAGATTCAGGCGTTTACGTTATAACCCTATTGTTAGGGACATGGTTCGCGAGACTGAATTGTCTAAAAACGATCTGATCTATCCTCTGTTTGTAATGCCGGGCGAGAAGATTAAAAATCCCGTTAAA
>JBATTD010000568.1:0-1833 GCA_049670345.1 Ignavibacteriaceae bacterium | reverse complement strand
GTGAAAGTTACATCAAGGGAGCCCAGGGAGAGAACTACGGTGCACCAGACAAGCTGGCTACCTGTCTAAAGCATTATGTGGGATATAGTTTCCCAATAAACGGAAGGGACAGAACCCCGGCCTGGATTTCAGAAGGGATGCTTCGTGAATATTTCCTGCCAACGTTTGAGGCCGGTGTGAAAGCAGGGGCTCCAACAGTTATGGTAAACTCATCCGAAATAAATGGAATACCCACTCATTCAAATTATCATCTGCTAACAGAAGTACTGAAGGGTGAAATGGGATTCGAAGGTTTCATAGTATCAGATTGGGAAGATATTAAAAGATTGAATGATAGAGACAGGGTTGCTGATTCACCAAAAGAAGCAGTGCGAATGGCTGTTATGGCAGGTGTAGATATGAGTATGGTTCCGTATGATTTCAGCTTTTATGAACACTTAATGGAATTGGTAAATGAAGGCGCTGTTCCAATGACAAGGATTGATGAAGCTGTGGGCAGAATATTATCGGTAAAAATGCAATTAGGATTATTTGACGATCCAATCCCACTGGCTGATTTTGAAAGTGAGTTTAATAATCCAGAATACGAACAAACTAATTTACTGGCAGCTCAGGAATCAATCATCCTTACAAAAAATAATGATGACCTACTACCAATCGCTAAAGATACCAAAGTGTTGGTTACCGGACCGACTGCTGATTTACTTTCTGCAATGAATGGCGGATGGACAATTACCTGGCAGGGAAATGAAGAAAGACTTTATCCATCCGAAGAAAACACTTTATTAGAAGCATTAGTAAATAAATTTGGTGAAGACAATGTTTCCTACGCTAAAGGATCGTCTTTCGATGAAATATTAAATGTTGAAGACGTGATAAAAGCTGCTGACGAGTCCGATGTTATAATAGCTTGTCTGGGAGAGCCGGCTTATTGTGAATCACCCGGGAACATAAATGATTTAACTCTTGAAGAAGCACAATTATCTTTGGTTGAAGAGTTATCGAAAACAGGTAAACCAATTGTACTTGTAATGTTAGAAGGCAGGCCTAGACTGATAAATCGGATTGTTGATAAATGCGAAGCTGTTATTATAGGATTTCTTCCAGGAATGAAAGGTGGAGATGCCATTGCTGATGTGATTACCGGTGATGTAAATCCTAGCGGGAAATTGCCGGTTACATATCCAAATTCACCGAACGGTTTAATGTGTTATGATTACAAACCAATAGAAGATTTTGATGTAAATCATTATACTCCTCAATGGCCATTTGGGTATGGATTAAGCTATACAACATTCGAGTACTCTGATATGAAAATTAGTGATGAAGTTATTAATGATGGTGATGATGTCCGCGTAACTGTTTCTGTAAAGAATACCGGGGATAGAATTGGGAAAGAGGTTGTCCAGTTATATTTATGCGATGTGTTCGGTTCAGTTTCCCGTCCTGTTAAACAACTTAAGGGCTTTGAAAAAATTGAATTGAAACCGGGAGAAGTTAATCAGGTTAGTTTCACCATAACACCTGAACATTTGTCATTTATAGGAAGAGAAAATAAAAGAATAATTGAGGCTGGTGATTTTAAAGTATATGTCGATAAACTTGAAGCGTCATTCAAACTTTTATAATCCGGGATTAGATTTGAATTTATCAAGATTAAAATGAGTTTATTCATTCAAATAATTTTATATGTACTAGCTGTAAGCGGAATTCTATTCGGACAAAACTGGGAACTAGTCTGGTCAGACGAATTTAATGGGACAACACTCGATGAAAATTCATGGACAAGAGAAGTTGGAGGGGATGGCTGGGGAAACAATGAACTACAATATT
>JBATTD010000567.1:0-6003 GCA_049670345.1 Ignavibacteriaceae bacterium | reverse complement strand
TATACACACCGGTCATCATTTTATCCTACAAATCCCCTTTCGAAGAGTAGATAATCTTTTATATATTTGACGACCAGAAATCAAAGTTATGATAAATCATTCCATAGGAATTAAACTGAGAAGAAATTGCCGACAAAAGAGAGTATTAAAAAGTTTTTCTTAAAGAAAAAAGAAGAACAAAAAAAACCCGAAACACCAAAAGAAAAGATAATTGAATTTTTTAGACAATTATTTTTTGCGGCTATTGCTGCTTTTTTTATTATAACTTTTATAATACAAAACACACGTATTCCTACAGGCTCTATGGAAGAAACAATTCTTGTGGGAGATTTTGTATTGGTAAATAAATTTATTTACGGTTCCTCTTCACCAAAGTATATTCCATTTACACAAATTGAATTGCCATTTTTTCGCTTTCCGGCTTTTAAAGACCCACAATCAACAGAAATAGTTGTATTTGAATATCCAGGCGATAGAGATCAATTACGTGCTACTGAACTTGGTGTAAACTACGTAAAGCGTTGTATTGGTACACCCGGAGATACAATTGAAATTAAAGATAAACTTGTTTTTGTGAATGGAAAAGAATATTGGCGTCCGCCTCATATAAAATATTATGATGGAAAAAGCGGTAACTTCTTAAAACCAAAACCAAGGGGCTACAGTGATCCTCGAATATTCCCCAAAGGAATGAACTGGAACGAAGATAATTATGGTCCACTTGTTATTCCGAAAGAAGGATCTACCATTTCTTTAAATAAATATAATGTTGAACAATGGCGTACAATAATTGACCGCGAATACGAAGAAAGAGTTGTTGAAATAAAAGATGGTGTGGTTTTAATAAATGATATTCCTGTTTCATCATACACATTTAAAAAAGATTATTACTTTATGATGGGAGATAACAGGGACAATAGCATGGACAGCCGTTTCTGGGGTTTGGTACCGAGAGATTTGGTTGTGGGGCAGGCTTTTATTACTCTTTTTTCCTGGGATAGAGATATACCGTTTTCACAATTTTTCCGTCTTATTGGTTCAATAAGATTGGATAGGGTTCTACTCTTATTACATTAAGTCATTTTGGTTATTAGGGGGTTGATGATGAGGCAATTCTATTATCTTAAATCAGGAATTTCACTCTTGTTTATAAAATATTAAAATTTTTAATTACGCAGGATAGCAATAAAAAAGCCGCCCGGATGGGCGGCTTTTTTTTGTCTAAAATAAGACTAAAGTGCAGCACTAAAACCAAAATTGAATGCGGTTGGTAATCCGGGGTATATCTCCGCATCATCTGCTTTGTGGTTGCTACCATCCACTGACCAGCCATTAAAGCTACTATTATCAACAGCATCCTGTACATACAACGCGTTAGCCATATTAAATACATGAAGAAATAATGTCACATCCATACCGAGAACCTGAGCGGGTACTAAATAAGAAAAATGAAGCTCCAACAAGTTAAAGTTAGGTATCTGCCATACCTGTTCTTTGTCATCAGGATCTGTCCGGTCGAATGGATCGTATTCAGAATAATAATTATCATAATATCTCCAGAGCAGCTGTGCACGCATACCTGGAACGGGGAAAACGGAAACTCCCAATGCAAGTTGTGATTGTGGTGCATCACCTACTTTTAAGTCCTTAAGATAAAGGTGTACGATTCTTTTTCGCCTGTGTTAAAATCGATAATATAATCGCCGGATACATCTTCTGTGTATTCCCAAATTCCGTAACTGGCACCTAAATCGAATCTGAGAAATCTAACTGGGTGCCAGAATCCATCTATTTCAACACCCATATGCCGCGAGCTAACACCTTGCAATCTAATTAATTGTTCATTTCCCTCAGCATTTGGTATTAATTGATTATCAGATCTATCACTCCAGTCAGTAAAGTAGATATTGCCATTCAGGCTAAATTTATTTTGTTGCCAAACAGTATTTACTCCTGCCTCAAAAGATAAGAATTTCTCATTTTCAGGATTCTCAATCAATTTCGCATCAAAATCACTAATAACCTGGTCAAACTTAGGAACTGATGAAACATAGCCTCCATTTACATACAGGTGAACATTCTGTGATGTTCTGAAGCTGGCTCCACCTTTAAATTGATATCCACCGATCCAATCGGGCTGTAATTTTAATTCGCCGGAAGATAAATCACCATCAACGGCAGATTTGAAGTGATCGACATAATCAAATTTAACCGCAGAATAACTAGCAACACCATAAAGGGTAAAGATGTCTTTAGTCCACTCTCCCTGAACATAACCTCCCGCCCATTTAACAGTATTTGTGTTGTTATAATCGATCTTGTCACCCAATTTCTTAAATAATTGAGTTCCGCTGTCGAAAACATTTCCATCGTAATGATAGAAATCATTGCCTAATAAATCACG
This sequence comes from Ignavibacteriaceae bacterium, assembly GCA_049670345.1. GTDB lineage: Bacteria > Bacteroidota > Ignavibacteria > Ignavibacteriales > Ignavibacteriaceae > BMS3ABIN03. The sequence goes on along the minus strand of JBATTD010000567.1, from coordinate 3,599 downwards.
TACTTCTCTGTAATGATCAATTTCAGCTGTTCTGACATCTATTCCAAAAGATAAATTGAGAGTTTTGCTAGTCTTCCAATAAGCTTTTGAAATAGCACCTACAGTCCATTGAGTGTTCACACTATTTCTTAAAATACCGCTGCGGTTATAAATTTCACCTTCCGAATCTCTTCTATCTGTAGAGATGGCATAAAAAGAAGAATCACCAGTACCATAAGGATCATCAAACACAAGGTTAGCCATATTCTCTGCAATAGTTGAATTCCAATCAACTACTCTCTGTAACAAACTGAAGTCATAATTCAAGCTTCCAAAAGTTCCGGATCCACCTCCCCGACCACCAGACCAGTAAACTGTGGTATACAAACTGAAAACATCTGAAAATTGAGAAAACCAGTTCAGGTTCACCAAGGGTTTATGATAAAAATTTACACTTTCGTTCATAAAACTGGGATCATATCTCTGATTTACATCGTTATTCCAGTAAGACTTTTGCGATTGCTGACCAACGTAGGATGAATTGATCCCGTTCCAATTTGAATTATATAGAAGTCCCTGCTCTCTTAATCTGGGATCTTTAAGTGCGGCTTCCGGGAAATCCAAATCTCTGGCCAGTTCATGACTAAAAGTTGCAGTATTTAATTTCCAGCGTCTTTGCCCGTGCTCCTGGGGAGCTCCCATTGCATACAATTCCAGCCTATTCTCGGAATTAATTTCGTAAGCCATACCTACATAATATGCCCAAGCGTCTGTCCATACTCTGTCTGCATGTCCATCACCAACTTTGCGTATCCCGCCAAAACTCATAGCGAATTTGCCATCAACTAATCCTGTATGCCCAAATAATGTTTGTTTATGAAATCCTCCGGTACCCAGTTCATTCTGGAAGAATGCACCCGCCTTGTGCTGAGAGGGATCAGTAACAATATTCATCGTACCACCAATAGATGGGGTAGTTAAAGTAGTTGCACTTAATCCCCTTTGAAGCTGGATTGATGCTGTAGCATCACCTAAACCATCCCAGTTTGACCAGTATACCCATCCGCTTTCCATATCATTTATCGGAATACCGTTTATCATTACATTAACATTTCTCTGGTTAAAACCACGAACATTAACTCGTGCATCTCCGGCTCCACCACCCTGCCCGGTTGCATAAACCGAAGGGGCTGTATTCATTATTAGAGGAATATCCTGGGAACCAAGACTAAATTGCATATCCTTTTTATCAAAGTCTGAAAAAGCCACAGGTGTTTCTCTTTCTTTTATCCTGTCTGACATGACGGTTACGGAAAGAGTGAATTGATATTCCTGCATAGAAAAGTTCAAAGTCATATCGGTACTAACATCAATTTCCTGATCAATTCTGTCGAAACCAATATAGCTGCAGGTCATACTATACTTTCCTGGTGCTACAGAAATCGAGTACTCACCATTTTCGTTAGTAGCTGCACCCATATTCAGATCGGGAATATAAACGTTTGCTCCAATTAATTTGTCCCCATTTGTTGCATCTGTAACCACTCCAGACACTGTAAACTCTTGCGCAAACAGTGAGCCGGAACTTGTTACCAACAGCAGAATAAAAGCAAAAATAAATTTGCTAAAGTAAAAGTTCTTCATGCCTTCTCCTTTTTATATGAAACAATTAGTTGATTAGTTATAACAGAGCTAAATAATTCTTTCTGATTGCATTTAAAATTCATACAAAAATAGATTTCACAGGTGAAATATCATTCAATTTCCAGAGTAATTCAAGTAATAAGTCAATAAAAAAATAATTTATATCTCAAAAAATTTATGAAATGATGAGTATTTTCCGTAAAATTATAATCATTGGGAATTATCCTTCATTTTTACCTTCAGGCAAAATAAATTAATAATCTTTTGCTTCTATTAAGTGTTCAATTGTTTGATTGTATTAATTGGTTATAAAATTACTCTTTAATAGTTTTGCGTGTTAATTAATTCAATCTTCTAACAAATTAATTTTTATGAATTATTCACTAAAACTTAAACAATCTATATTAGCAGCACTGATTATAATTTTATTTGCTGTATTATCATATTCACAATCACAGCCTTACGTTATATTAATTTCTTTTGATGGATATAGATGGGATTATGTTAACAGAGGTATAACTCCGAATATAAATTCGTTAATAGATGGTGGAGTAAAAACTTCTTCATTCGAACCTGTTTTTCCAACAAAAACTTTCCCAAATCATATATCAATTATTACTGGCCTGTATTCCGAAAATCATGGAATCATTTTTAATGATTTTAAAAATCCGTTTAATGGTAGAGAATATAAAATTCGTGATAGCGTAGAAGTGAGAGATAGCAGATGGTACAAAGGTGAAGCTTTCTGGGAAACTGCACGAAGGCAGGGAATTATTACAGCAAGTTATTTCTGGCCAAACTCTGATATTAATCTTGAGTACAGCCGCCCTGACTACTTTCATCATTATGAACATGAAAGACAATACGATGTGCGTGTAAATGGTGTTTTAGATTGGTTACAACTGCCGTATGATCAACGACCTCATTTCATCACAATGTATTTTGATTTGACTGACGGTGTCGGTCACAGGTATGGTCCGAACTCACCAGAAATTGATATTGCAATTTCCAGTCTTGACTCAACACTCGGTTATTTACTTTCGGGACTTGATGAAATTCAAATGCGGGATAGTGTTAATATTATTCTGGTATCCGATCATGGAATGACCGAAGTACATTTTGAAAAAATAATTAATGTGGAAGAAATGCTAGAAGGATATCGGTTTGTCTCTTCTAACAGCGGATCCGTAATGATGATTTCCGCCGATGATAGTGATATTGAGAAAATCTATTCTCTACTTAAAAAGAATGAAAACCATTATAAGGTTTACATGAAAAATAATATTCCGCCTTACTATCATTTTTCAAAATCACCGATGATATCTGAAATTCTTTTGGTTGCAGAGATGGGTTGGGCTGTTATAACAAATAAAAATCTGAAATGGATGAAACCTGAGAACTATAACGGGAATCATGGTTATGATAATCATCACCTGGATATGCACGGAGTTTTTATAGCAGCCGGACCTCAGTTCAAAAATAATTACAAAACGGGTACAATAAATTGTTTGGATGTTTATCCTTTGCTTTGCAAAATATTTAATATTATCCCAAATAATAACATTGATGGAAATCTTGAACGAATTGAATTTATTTTAAATGAAGATTTAGGAAAGTAAAATATATTATTATGGAATTGCTCAATCTTAATTACCAAAAGTATAAACTTGATAACGGGCTGGAAGTAATTTTACATCAAAACAAAAACCTTCCGGCAGTTGCTGTTAATGTTTGGTACAAAGTCGGTTCGGCACAGGAAACAAAAGGGAAAACAGGCATAGCTCATTTGTTTGAACATATGATGTTTCAAGGTTCGGAAAATGTAGAAAAGGAAAAGCATTTTAAATATGTGCAGGAAGCTGGCGGAACATTAAACGGATCTACCAGCATCGATAGAACAAATTACTATGAGAAGTTACCTTCTAATTATTTGGAACTTGCGCTTTGGTTAGAGTCTGACAGGATGGGTTATTTCC
>JBATTD010000566.1:0-3357 GCA_049670345.1 Ignavibacteriaceae bacterium | reverse complement strand
AGTACCTCAAAAAATAATTAAAAATACACTCCGGCAAAAATGCCGTGTGAAAATATACGCGAATTAACAATGATTCGAAAGTCTTTTTTCGAAATTCTCTGCCAAAATCTGCCAGCAATGTACAGTAAGATATTCGTCAAATTATTTCTTACCCATCGTTTTCTAGCAATAGAAAGCGAGTAACTCTTCTATATTATCCATTCAGTGATTACTACAAAAAGAATTTTCTTGCTACAATCTGCAAATGGTACGCAAACCATAGTATGCTTGCCATCTATTCCGATTAATAGGTAAGAAATATTAGAAACAAAAAAATTTAGCCGCACTAATCATTGAGCTTGAAGTTTCGGAAGCAGATTAAAATTAACTTCCCTATTCTTCCAGTTCCGAATTTAAGGACAGGGATTTCTCTGAGCCTATAATCGAAATGCAGTAAATTTACCGCTGAAGCCAAATCCCTGACGGTTTGTCCAACGCCAGTCTCCTGAAAATTCGTCATCAATAAACACACCGATAAGTTTAGTATCAATTTCCGTTTCGTTTGGATTAAGGTTGACAACCATAGTATCATTCTCTATATAGCCTTCTAAGTAACCATTGCCAAACTGTTTTCCGCAGTTAAGGCAGATTACGATTTCTCTGATAGACCAGTTACCATTAACCATGTTTGAATCAGATTTGTTTATATAGATAGTCCCCTCGCCGACAAGGGTTCCTAAAAAGTTATAGCTTCTGTAATGATAACTGCCGTAAAGATAAGACTCGCCGACATCCCGTGATGAACAAGAGCCTAACAAGAAAAGAAGCGTAAATATAGCAAGTCCCGCCAAAGTCTTTTTCATATTACTTTCCTTAATAATTATATCAAGTTATTATATTCATTAATAATTACAACAGATATGATCGGAAATCAACAGAATAATTGAGAACGTTTTACGGTTCTTTCCTGGCAAAACAGTCTAATAAGACGGTGATAACCGAAATAGAAAGAGGAGCCTTATAATTAAAATGATACAAGAGCTGCACCGAAGAACTCTCGGAGAAATCATAAACATGTTTTCTTCAACTAAAAAAGAATTTTTTAATAATTTTACAGCATAATAATTTTAATTTGTTGCGGGAAAGTTATGGGCAGATTTAAACAAATTTGTTTTCTATTGATTGTGATATTTTTAATTTCATGTTCACCCAACAAAAATTACCTGCCTGAAGATTTTTTCGGTCTGCAGCTTACAAAAAAGTTGACCGGAAAAGATGCAAAAGAGTTCGTTAATAATCTTCACTTTCAAAATGTTACGGATATGGAAAATGAAATTGGGTTTTATGGGGGAGAAGCCGGAGACGCAATTATATACATCACTCATTACAACAATAAAGAAACAGCAAAAGGCAATTACAAAAAAATGGTAATGAAGATTTCACCCGAAAACTCCATATTCGTAAATCCCGAATATCTTAAACTGGGCGGGATGGAAATTTACTACTGCTTTGGTATGGGACAAAGTCACTACGTTTTTCCTTACAATAAAGAGTTATTCTGGATTTCGGTTGATACTCATCTCGGTAAAAAGTTTGTTGAAGACTATTTGCCCACCTTAAACGGCATTTGAAATGATTTTTAAAACATTGCTTCTTTTTAATTTTCTTTTAATACTTGTATGTTGTTCAAAAAATAATTCCTTTAATGATAGAGATTATAACTAATAAATTTTTACTTCTGTGCTTTATATTGTTTTATTCGTCTGGCTATACACAAGAGAATTGGAAGAGGTTGGACCCGCCCACAGATAAATTACTACGACATGTTTTTTTTATAGACAGTGCAACCGGTTGGTGCGCCGGTAAAGACGGAATAATATTTCATACTGTGGACGGCGGGTTAAACTGGGAAGAACAAAACAGCACCGTAAATACCTTTATTGTTGCTCTTTTCTTTTTAGATGAAGACCTTGGTTGGGCATTAACTGTAAGAGACACTCTGCCATTCGGGACAACAATAATCAAAACTACAAACGGCGGAAACAAATGGCTTGCGGAAAATTATCCGGAAGATAATGTTTTTATGAACACGATTTTCTATTTCGATTCTCTTAACGGCTGGATCGGCGGATCGAAAATTGCGGGAACAACTGACGGCGGATTTTCGTGGGTTGATGCCAAAATCGATTCGGGTTTTGTATCTAACCTTCCTGTATTGAATTTTAATTTTTACAATCGGCAGGTTGGCTACGCCTGCGGCGGATTTATAGATCTTGCCGGAGTTATCTGGCGCACAACCAATTATGGTTTAAACTGGACTTCTGTGGGCGTAAGCCCCGACCAGATATTTGATATGTTTGTTTTCGATTCGCTTAATGCGATAACTCTTTCAGGTGATCCCGAGGGATTTTATGGAATTGGAAATATTAAAACAACCGATGCCGGTAAGAACTGGAGCTTTGAAGAGCTGCCTCTATTCGGCCTTTCATTTGCAATTGAATTTAGAACAAATACAGAGGGGTGGTCCGCATCCGGGTTTAAGTTTCTCTTTACATCCGACGGCGGGAGGACATGGATTGAAAAACAAACACCTGATAGTGCTGTGATTTTTGATCTGAATTTTGCAGATTCAAGTACAGGTTATGCTGTGGGCGAAAACGGATTAATACTAAAGTATAAACAGAATACTACAAAAGTAGAAGACAACAATAACCTTCCCGAAAAATTTGTGCTGTACCAAAATTTTCCGAATCCGTTTAACCCCTCAACCAAAATAATATTTACAATCCCGACCTCACCCTTAAATCCCTCTCCTTACCGGGGAGAGGGAAAGAGGGAGTGGTTAATTACATTAATAGTATATGATATCTTGGGTAATGAGGTTGCAGTACTTTTAAATGAAGAAAAACCTGCTGGAAATTATGAGATTGATTTCAACGCTAACGGGTTAACAAGCGGAATGTATTTTTATCGGCTTAGTGCAGATGGATTTGTTCAAACAAAATAAATGGTTCTTCTTAGATAATCCCAACACGGAGTTTTAATAATTTTGTTTCCTAAGCTGAGTTCAATTCAATTTGATTTTTAAGATCCTCAATCAATTCACTAAAAATCCTATCCTTTGTTTTTGCTTCTTCTACAGATGCACAAGCATGTACAACGGTGGAATGATCTCTTCCACCAAAATGCAGCCCGATTGTTTTTAGCGATGCATTGGTCATCTCTTTTGATATATACATTGCAAGCTGTCTTGCCTGAACAATTTCTTTTTTCCGTGTCTTATCACGAATTTTATTCTCTGCAATATTCAGGTGGTTACATACTGTTTTTGTGATTGATTCGATGTTAATGTTATTTATTTTTCTGTTGGTTCCAATT
>JBATTD010000565.1:0-3547 GCA_049670345.1 Ignavibacteriaceae bacterium | reverse complement strand
CCTGGGTTTAATTCAGCATCATAACTGAAATCAAAATCCGGAAAATTTTCTTTTAATATTAAAAGGACTTTTTTCCCAAATGTTTCGATAAATATTTTGAAATTTGGTTTATGTTTATCAACAAGTTTTTTTACTTGTGAAATGATTTCTACTGCTAACTCAGACTCAGATGCCGGCACTTTTAGATCAAGGAAAACAGAATATAACGATTTACATTTAACAGCCCAGTTAAAAAAATCTTCGAGTGTTGGGATCTGAATATTTAATGGTAATGAGCTCCCTTTCTCAATATAATTATAGCTTTCAGAAAATTCATTGTAAGTTAATTGGGAAATTTTCTTTCGCTGTTCACTGAAAATTTCTGGGATAAATGGTTTGTGCTTTACATCAGGTTCCAATCCTTTTTCTCTCAGCAGTGCAACGAGCTCATCGGGATTCCAATCGTGCCATAACACAACTACTTTATCCTTAGTAATACATAGATCAGTTTCGATAGAGTTTGCACCTTCATTCATTGCTACATTAAATGATGGGATCGTGTTTTCTACTTCTTTAGTAGGTGAACCACGATGTCCGCATATGATAAAAACATTATTTTGCTTTTTATGTTTATATCGTTTAGGACAGGATTCAAAAAGTTTCTTAATCCAAATCCAGGATAATTTTATTCCGCTAAGTAGATCCAAAATTTACAAGAGATTCAGTTTTGTTGACATTATTTTATTTTCAGAAAATAATATTTATGTTGATGAATTAATCAAACGACCAAAAAAATTAAATAGAAGACGACTTCTTTAAAAAATTCTGTAAGACAATATTATTGCGATTTGGATTTGCACTATCTTAGATATTAATATTATGAATTAGATTGGTTTTCTTTACTCAGCTGTTCTTCATCTAATTGTTTTTTGTAAGATTCAAGATTCTTTAATTGTTCTTCATCTAATTTAGGATATTCTAAATTCATCTTTTCCATGGAATCAATTATCGTATCCGATATAATCAACCGGGCAAACCACTTATTATCGGCGGGAACAACTATCCACGGAGCAAAATCAGTGTTTGTAGCAGAAATCGCCTCCTCATAGCAATTCATATATTTATCCCAATAGCTCCTTTCCTTCAAATCTGCAGCTGAGAACTTCCAATTTTTAGAGGGGTCTGTTAAACGCTTCAGAAATCTGTTTTTTTGTTCTTCTTTTGAGACATGAAGAAAAAATTTCAGAATTACCATTCCATTTTCAGATAAGTATTGTTCAAAATTATTTATTTGCGTGTACCTTTGATTCCAAATATCTTTTGTTACAAATTCTGCCGGTAGTTTTTGAAACTTAATTAGATTATGTACCCTTACAACCAGTAACTCCTCGTAGTGTGAGCGATTAAAAATTCCTATACGGCCTCGCTCCGGTAAGGATTTAGCAATTCTCCATAAGTAACCGTGATCAAGTTCTTCCGCTGAAGGTTTTTTAAAACTGAAAACCTGTGTTCCTTGAGGATTTAATCCACTCATCACGTGCTTAATAGCACTGTCTTTACCAGCAGCATCCATAGCTTGAAAGATTATTAATAAAGAGTATTTATCATAAGCATAGAGCTTATCTTGCAATTCAGTCAGTTTTTCAATTTTACCTTTCAGCATCTTCCGAGCTTCTTTTTTTGCCTTATTTTCACCAGTAAAATGAGTAGGGAACTCTCCCAGTTTAATTTTTCTATTATGTAATACACGAAATTTCGATATATCTATCATCTTTACTCTCTCCTATTTTAGCAACATGATTTTTAAAAAAATTTTAATTAATATACAAGTATCAATGGAAATAATCAGATGACTGATCTTATACGTACGCTATTATCCATTTAAAAACAACACATATCCAGAAAATGATTCTATAAAGATAATGTTTTAGATTGGGAGTTAATTATTTAAGTATTCCGGATTTAACTGGATAATAAAAAATTGTTCTAAATTAAAGTTACACTACTGATCTCTGATAAACAGACAATGACAATCTAATGTATTATCAACAGGTAAGTCGATAGACTAAAAATTTACATTTTTTGTGGATCTTATGTTTAAAACTCATAACTCCTTGTATTTAAACAAATGTTTGAGAGCTGTTCAGAACGGAACCAATAAAAAAGAAAATTAGCAAATTCACTCTGATTCATCAAAGGATGTTATTGCTTGTCAATCGTTAATCTTATTTTTCTTGCATTTATCATTAAGGATTAAGAATTTAGTATAGTAAATATTCTCCGCACAATAGAGAGTTAAGAATAATTAGAGATGCACAGGGCTACTACTTTATTACAGATGCTCGGTTTAAAAATGTTTGACATAGAATTAATTGATGGTCAAGAAACTCTTAAACTTACGCACCCGGGAATTGACGGGGGACAGAAATGAAAAATCAATTCCTAACAATTTTTGTTTTTGTATTACTTATCTTCATTGATAATCCATCCGCACAATCAGATTATGAGATTGTTCAGAATTTTAAAACAAAGTACCAGGAAATCGAGAAGAATATAAAAGATGCAACTATACTGAATGAACTTAATACAGTAGTTGCAAAGATTGATCAGTTAAAACGGGAATATGCAGAGCATAAAGGTCTGCTTGATAAAAATCTCTATCCGGATAACTATGCTAAATCTTTTGAAAATCTTGAAACTGCCTATTTAATGAAGCAAGGCGCCTTCACCACAATTGATGAACTTCAAACAGAGGTAGTAGTGCTGGAGCAAGAGGTTAAGGATCTAAACAAAGGAAACAAGCAAATAATTGTAATGATTGATGAACTTGAGACGCTGAGAAAGAAGGATAAGAAAAACATTGCTGAATTAGAAAATCTTATTGAAGATTTAAGAAATTCTCTGTGGCAACGTGATAGGCTGGTAATGGAAATGATGGATAAACTTATACCTCCTATTATGAGGGAGAAAGCAACACTATCGGCGGAGGATAAAAGGATTGTTCGTCGCGAAGAAAATAATGAAGCTGTCCTGCAAAATGTAAAAGCTTCAATAAAAGATAATATAAGATTTTTAGAAGCCACCTCACTCAATCCTGATGATATAAAAGCAATTAAGGAACAACAGGAGCAATTTTCGGATACGTGGAAAGCCATAGGACCAAAGCTGGTAGATGTTTATGCAAATAAAGATAATAAAGCTGATGAGCTTAAAGAAATAGATTCATTGTTTATTCAGTGGTATTATAAATCTATTGATCATAATGTTTGGAAATCAATCAGAAATGAATTCAGGGCACGCAGCATTATACTAAACGAATTTAATTATGGTGATGAATTTGTTCATTCAGTAAAACTTTTTATAGAAGATGAAATAAAAAATTTGGGTGTGAAGAGCGATGAAGCATCTGAAAAGACATATGTGAGTTTTACAGACAGCACCTGGTTTGCAACCATAAAACCTATGTGGATGCCTTACTTGATAGAAGGGGGACTGTTTACTGTTGAGCAGAAAGATGAAGTTGAAGCAAGCATTGAAGAGTGGAAAAACGAATTATATCCATCAAAAT
>JBATTD010000564.1:0-2805 GCA_049670345.1 Ignavibacteriaceae bacterium | reverse complement strand
GCATTTACCTCACCTGAATTAAGAGGTAATGGTATTGCTAAAATTGTTGTTGAGTATGCTTTCAAATATGCGAAGGAAAATAATTTAAAAGTAATTCCAACCTGTTCTTATGTGCAAGCGTTTGTTGAGAGAAATGATAATTACAAAAATCTTCTTGTCTGATTTTTTTTAAAAAATGAAAAGTTTTTGATAAGATTAAGATTAACGGAGCAAGGATGACAAACAAAATCACTCACGTTATAAAAAGAAGCGGTGTTATTGTTCCCTTTAACCAGCAGAGGATTGCAAATGCAATTTACCGCGCCGTGGTTGCGGTTGGCGGAAGAGATAAAGAAACAGCCAAAGCATTGTCCGCACAGGTGGTTGAAATTCTCAATCAAAAATTTTCAGCCGAAACAAATCCTCACATTGAAGATATTCAGGACGTTGTAGAAAAAGTTTTAATTGAAAACGGACATGCCAAAGTTGCAAAGGAATATATTCTTTACCGCGACGAAGCAGCAAAAGGGAGAGAAGCCGAAGCACGCCACCATTCAAAACAAAATGAAAATATCCCCTGGGCTAAAATTTGGCGTAATCTCGATTGGGCTGTCTCCCATAATCTTCACACCGTTAAAGCATTAAATGAAAGAATTGCAAAAGGAGAGTTTGCACAAATTGTACATGAATCTGAAAATCTTTATGAAGATGATGTTTCACTTGCTGCTGAATTGATAATCGAAAGACTAGACAGTTTAAGAATGGTAATGATTAGCGGACCCTCATCATCCGGTAAAACAACAACTACCATTAAGCTTGAGCAAAAACTGATTAAAAAAGGATTTAAATTCAAAGCGCTTAATGTAGATCATTACTTTTTTGATCTTGAGCTTCATCCTAAAGATGAATTTGGTGATTACGATTTTGAAACTCCGCAAGCGTTAGATTTGCAATTAATCAATGAACATTTACTTCAGCTTAGTAATGGCGAAAGTGTATTAATTCCATCTTACGATTTTAAAACCGGAACCCGTAAACTCAACGTTACTCCAATGAAGTTAGAAGAAGATGAACTGCTTTTGATTGATAGTCTACACGGTTTGTATCCGGATTTCAGCAAGGATATTCCTTTAGATAAAAAGTTTAAATTATATCTGGAACCATTACTTCAGATGAAAGGGCCTAACGAAAAATATATTAGATGGGCTGACATACGATTGATAAGGAGAATGTTGAGAGATTCTGTGCACCGTGCGTACAATCCTCAGCAAACTTTAGAGCATTGGCACTATGTGCGTTCAAGTGAAATGAGAAATATTATTCCTTACGGCGGCTCAGCGGATTATATTATCAGCAGCGGTATGCCTTACGAACTTCCTCTTTATGCGCACTTGCTTCTAAACAGCTTTGCCGGATGGGAAAAGAAATTTGAGAGCGACCCTTTAAAAGAGGATGCTTACGAGCGATCGTCAAGAATATACAAAGTTTTAAATGCTGTCACTCCGGTTGAAGAAGATTCTCCGGTTCCAGACGATTCAGTTATGAGAGAATTTATTGGCGGAAGTAAGCTGGATTATTCTTAAATAATAATTCACAGTATTTTAGTCTTTTGGCTCCTACAAAAATGTCATCCCCGTGAAAACCTGTCTGCCGCCAGGCAGGCGGGAATCTATTTTATATATCTCATCTTCGTATTGGCGATAGCCAATCTAGTTGAGAATGACAGCTTGTCTAATTATGAGATGAATAAATATTCTTTTTCTTGCACACCATCCTATACACAATTGTTGCAATATAAATGCAATGATTCTTTAAATACTTCGTTTTTCTCTTAATTTCAAATGAGTTTATAGGGAACAGAAATTGCACTAAGCTGTCTAACAAATTAACACGATTGAAGAACAAATCGCATAAGACACAAATTCTATAATCAAATAAAGGTACCGCAAATGAAAATTAATAGACTAAACCTGAATATTCTGATTATTACAATCATCTTAACTATAAATACTCCCGATTTAATATTTGCACAAAATAATTCCAGCCATCAAAAACCAAAATGTACTACTACACGGTACCAAAATTTATATGATAATTCCAGCAGTTCCACCCTAAGTGAGGCATCTGACAGACACTACAACCGTAAAACAAAAAGTAACGATAATTTTTTGGATGAATACAGGAAAAATAAATACTCAAGAGAAGATGATTACTATACAGACAGGGATAGTCGAAGAGAACAACAACAGAATAATGATAACTTTAATAATAGATATAACAAAAACGAAGAGAGAAATTATAATGAAAGATATGAAGACAAAGATTCATACGAAGAAACAAGAACAGAAAATTACTTTCATATTGATAAAACAGGCAGAACCCTTTGGGATGGAAAGCATTGGGAGATTACAGATTTCCCTCTGAAAATTTATGTTAAAGAAACTTCATCAAGTTACTATAAATCTGTTTATAACAATTACGTTAAATATGCTATGGATGTTTGGAGAAAGGCTGATGACAGAATTAACTATACCATAGTTAACTCTAAAAGAGATGCAGATATCTCAGTACATTTTATTGAAGACCTTGGCAAAAAATATGATGAAAATTATCTTGGTCTTACAGAATATGATTTAAATAGAGATAAAGTTATCAATAATTCCAAAGTCCAAATAAGCTTAATAAAATTTGGTGATGAAGTTGTAAGCGACGGCGAAATAAAAGCAACTATTATTCACGAACTTGGACATGCCTTTGGTTTAGGACATAGTGATAATGAATATGATATTATGTACCCTTACATCTCCTCGGACCACACATCAGAAA
>JBATTD010000563.1:0-1812 GCA_049670345.1 Ignavibacteriaceae bacterium | reverse complement strand
ATGCAGATGCTGTGGAGATATTAAATGTTTTTGAGAATAAAGATGAATTCAAATCGCCAAATAACAAATAAGTTGTAAGCGGTTAATTTTAGAAACTATTGGTTATGTTTAAGCATTCTATTACATCAAATTATTTTCCGTTATTTAATAAAACAATTCTAGTTATGATATTTTTCCTATTCGTAAATCTTTTCAATTCATCTGAATTAATACACAAAGAAAATTTACATCCAAAAATTGTTATCGAAAATGATCAAATAGTGTATGCAGAATTTATTGATGATGAATTCTTTAACGCAAGCGATACTTCTTCAAGTGTTACCAATAAAGAGGATAAGTCAGATTTGTTCTATTACGTTTTAGGTATAATAATTCTTATAGCAGCGGGTTTCATCCTTAAACAAAGATATGAGCAATATTTAAAACAGCGCGATAATTTATGATGATAATTTTAAAGTTATTCTTTTCATATTTAATATTTTAGGTCATAAATTTCCTAAGAGAACTAAGACTGTAGCTCTTAATGAGATGGAACTTAAATCATCCTGAATATATTGATAAACTCCCATCATCTCAAACAGTGATGCCTCTGCCATTTGTATTCTGTAACCCAAACCTAATCCCGCTCCAAATTTTGTTTTAAAATCAGTAGAGAGATTGTCTCCTAAATATACATCTGCTTTAACACGCATAATATGTGCGCCTGCTTCAAACGTACCGAAAAATGATTTGTTGAAAAAATACTTCAATCCAAGTATTACGGGAATTGCTTCAATGGAGAAGTCAAACGTTGAACCATCTATGGCAACGGTAGGAATTTTACTTGAATAAGAATAATAATAAACCGCAAAAGTTGCAGATATATTATCACTAAAAACATATTCTGAATTAATTGAGCCACCGATAGCTGTTTTTGCCATATTGGAAAATTCACCTACAGGGACACCAATATTAAATGATGCTCCAGCATTAAATTTGCTTTGAGAACAAATTTCAGAAACAAAAAGAACTGTTACGGCTAGAATAATAAGTTTTGTTCGCATTATAGTTGTATCATTTTAAATTAATAATGCATGAAGATATTTATTTTGAAGGTTTTTTCAAATGCAGAAAGTAAAGGTGAGCGATGATGAATGAAATCGATATGAAGCAGAGGCGCAATGAATTATTTCATAATTATCATTTTCTTTGTTTCTACAAAACCCTGTCCTGAGCCTTGCCTTCCGGTAAGCAGGCCTGCCGAAGGATTACCAATCCGTAGTTGGTAGAAATATACTCCGCTTGGAAGGGTTCGATGATTCATATCCTTACTGAATTCGACTTCGTAAGTCCCGGCTGTTTTTTCTTCGCTAACAAGAGTTGTTATTTCATTTCCTAAAATATCGTAAACCTTTAAGCTAACAAACTGCCTGCTGTCTACTGAATACTTTATAATGGTATTCGGATTAAACGGATTAGGATAATTTTGAAATAGTTGAATCTCACCTGGAATGAAATCAGCTATATCTTCTGCACCGCTAAGGCTCATCTTGAACAACGATACTAATCCCCCATCGGGTATAATATTTGCCAATACCACTTTTCCTGAATCATTTGTAAATACATTAAGAGTATCAATCGTTTCACCCTGTATCTTCAAAGCAAATTCCCAGCTTTCAGGAACTTTTATAAAAACCGATAATGGATAATTATAAATTTCATTATCAAGGTTATCGTAAATATTTAGTTTTATTTGTGTCTCATCATAATTTAGAATGCTATAAACATAATCATCTCTTTCTTTAATATAACGAGTAATGTTTGCTATAGTTT
>JBATTD010000562.1:0-2179 GCA_049670345.1 Ignavibacteriaceae bacterium | reverse complement strand
GTGCAGATTCATCTAAAAAATATTTTTCAATTACAAGGGAATCAGCCGCAAGCACAAAATATGAGTTTGCGGGAACATCAAATGATGATTGTGCAAGCTTGAAGAAATTATCATTTTCATCTTCAATCCGCCATCCGCCTATGTTTACCGGTTCATCACTTAAGTTAACAAACTCTACAAACTCGCTGTTATCATCATCGGGTTCAAACATTATTTCGTTTATAACCAAGGTGTTCTTTTCATACGAAGGTGCATTTTCAATTGAGTTCTGTGCCCCGGGCGTGCTTCGGTATATGCTTAATGATGAAGTCCAGTTTGTTTCATCTGTGGTTTCTTCAACAACGGAAATTCTTTCTAATGAATAACCGTTTTTCCCTCCCCACGATGAATTGTAGAGAAGACTATCAATTATTCCTTCTCTAAAGTCATAAATGATTAATCCATCTTCAGTATTACCGAGCGAACCGAAATTAACAATCCTGATTTCCGATGTAACTTCGGGATGATGACTGTTGAAGGATGTATCTTTTGCAATAATGATAAACTCATCCGGTTGAAGAAAAAGATCGACGGAAGTAATAAGATTAATTGTCGGTAATGAAAGTATATCACTGATTGCCCAATTTTTTAAGTTTAAAGTTTCACCGGAAATATTAATCAGTTCAACCCATTCCGGCTCATTATCAATCGGAGAATACATTACTTCATTAATTACAATTACTTTTTCGGGGAAGCCGGGCTGAACGGATTTTTCAAAATAATTGTTAAGTGTGTCTTGATCTTCCTGATAAAAAATTCTTACTGCAGTAAGCACTTTAGATGTTAAATTTTCAATCGCAAAGGTTGATGTGATATTTGCTGAATCTCCAGAAGCTAATCCAAGACCAGTTTCAATACTTAGTAAATAATCAACCACATTATTTGAATCAGTATCTATAAAAAATTCCACATTAAAATTGCTTGCATCGGATGAACCGTTATTCCTTATCACCGCTGAAACAAAAACATCATCACCGGAAACAGGAAAACGAGGATTGAAACTTAACGCTGCTACTGAAAGATCAAACTGCTTTGGTGTTACGCTATTTATTCTGCCGGGAGTGCTTTGCTCAATATCAAGTGAAGTACCCCAATTAAGCAACTGATTTGAGTTAACATTTACATCCTTTCTTTCAAGTGAGTAACCGCTTGTTCCGCCCCAATCGCTGTTGTATTTAACTGAGTCTATCATTGCTCCACGGTTATCGCGCAGAATAATTCCGTCGGTATCATTGTTCAATACCGGTAAATTGATTTCATGTATTGGTGATGGAATAAAACGGTGAAAGTTGATAACAGATAGATCCTTTGTAAGTACAAGGTATGATGAAGGAAGAATAAATAAGTCAACATCAATAAATTCCTGAACAGGTGTAGTAAAAATATCTGAGATACTCCAGCCGTTAAGAATAATTGTTTCGTTTGTATTGTTGAAGAGTTCAATCCATTCCGGCTCACCTCCCGCCGGCGTGTACATAATTTCATTAACTACAATTGATTGCGGTGGGAATCCCGGTGCTACAGTTTTATAAAAATAATTATTGGTAGTATCCTCATCTTCACCGAATTGTGCAAGAACAGTGAAGCCACGCTTGCTCAAAATATTTTCTATTTGATGATTGAATTGATAAGCATTTGAATCACCGGGCGAAAGATTAAATATACTGCTTGTTTCAATTAAGAGATCGGGAATTGAATCGAGGTTTGTATCTTCAAAAAGCTTTAAGGTAAATGAAGCCGGGTTAAATCCGCGATTGATGATTTTAGTAACAACACTTACCGTATCACTATAAAGAGGGAAAGTAGGGGAGAAGATTATGTCTCTTACAGCAATATCAAAATCTTTTTGTGTAACCGAGTTGATTGAGCCCGGAGTTGCTCCAAATATACTGATTGATGTTTTCCAGTTCGTTGAATCAATTGAGGAAATATCAACATTAATTTTTTCAAGCGAGTTTCCGTTACTTCCTCCCCACGAAGATAAATAGTTGAGAGAATCTATCGTTCTGTTTAGAGAATCGAGTAAAATTATTTTATCGCCCGAATTGTTTAAAGCTGGAAGGTTTTTAATAACAATTTGTGAAGGAATGTTATAATAGTTAACTATCGAAGTATCATCTGCAAATACAACGTACTCACC
>JBATTD010000561.1:0-2008 GCA_049670345.1 Ignavibacteriaceae bacterium | reverse complement strand
GGATTAGGCACAAAATTAATTAACCAGTTAATCTCAAAGGGCAAAGATCTAGGTGTAACAAACTATCTCGCTCACATTACCTCAAAAAATGAACAGAGTTTAAATTTTCATAAAAAGCACGGTTTTCAGGAAGTCGGAAGATTTAAAGATATGTCCGTAAAGTTAGGCGAATCTGTTGATATGGTATGGGTTCAGAAACAATTTAATTGAAATTGGCATAACTAATGAATCGTGGTATAGCTTATGCACTTAGTGCCTACATTTTCTGGGGATTGCATCCAATCTACTGGAAGCTGCTGCAAAATGTCCCGTCGGTTGAGATAGTTTCACATCGGATTATTTGGTCATTTGTTTTTTTCGTTATAATAATTTCCTTTCGTAAGGAATGGAAGGGCTTAACAAAGAAGATTAAGGAAAGCGATAATAAACCTATCCTCTTTATTCCGGCTCTTCTTATCGGATCAAACTGGGCTCTCTATATCTGGGCTGTGAATGCGGGCTTTATAATTGAAACAAGCTTAGGATATTTTATTTGTCCTCTTATCACAGTTTTTCTGGGTGTTGTTTTCCTTCATGAGAGTTTAAGAAGAATTCAATGGATAGCAGTTCTTATTGCCGGAATTGGAGTCTTAGTAATGACATTCATTTACGGTCAATTTCCCTGGATATCGCTTTATCTTGCAGGAACATGGGGAACATATGGATTACTCAGAAAAAAATCGCCTTTAAATTCTGTTGAAGGATTGACTCTTGAAACAACATTATTATCGGTACCGGCTATAATTTATCTTGCATATTTAACAATGAGTAACACCGGTTCATTTACAACCGATCTCCCTACATCTCTGCTTTTAATAGGCAGTGGTATAACGAGCGGATTACCATTGCTCGTGTTTATTATAGGGGCAAGAATGATAAACCTCTCCTTAATTGGGATATTACAGTACATCTATCCTACGCTCATTTTTATAGTTGGTGCTTATATTTACGGCGAGCCGTTGAGCGAAGCAAAGATGATCGGGTTTATGTTTATTTGGAGTGCATTAATTATATACACAGTTGATGGGACTTTCTTTTTAAAAAGAAGAAAAGTTTGTATCACAGGTGACTAGACTATTAGAAGAGTCATGTGGTCGGTTGGGAATTCATTCCGCAATCGCTGCTGAGCAGGCAAAAACTTTTGCCGCACCATTTTCAAGTAATGTCTTCCCACACTCCCTTATTGTAGCCCCGGTTGTTATAACATCATCCACTAAAAGAAAAGTTTTACGTTCAATCATTCTTTTGTGTTTTGCCTGAAAAGCATTTAAAATATTTTCTTCCCGCTCCTCCAATGTTAAGTTTGTTTGGGTTTCTGTGTATCGTATTCTTTTTAGAAGATTAGATTTAACATTAATCCCAAGCTCTTTCCCGATTCCAATTGCAATGTATTTTGATTGATTAAAACCTCTTTCAACTTTTCTTAGAGGATGAAGTGGTACGGGAACGAGAATATTAATATTCCAATTTATAATTTCTTGTCCGAGATTTTCGCCGATTAGTTTTCCCAGGTATTTGGCATTCAGGAAACGCTTATTATATTTTATTGAATGTATTAATTGTTGAAGTGCTTGATCTTTTTCAAAAACAAACAAGGATGTGAATCCGGAAATAATTTCGGTTGATGCAAACTTTCTTTGATACTCTGAACTTAGTCTACTGCTGTCAGCCCTTTCTATGGATGAAAGACATTCACCACAAAAACAATTTTCTTCAAGCTTTAATTTCTTTTTGCAGGATGGGCAGTAGCGCGGAATGAAGAAATCAGAAAAGGCGTTTATGCTTTTCATAATATGAGTTAATCTAACCTGTTTAGATTATAACCTGTCATTAAAGCATTCCTGCTCTTTTTCGTAGAAACCACTCAAGAGAGAATAAAAAGATAACAATTGCCATCAACCACTCATCGGACCATAGCGTGATATCGGAGGTTATAATTTTATCTTTTCTCGAATTTTCATTTATGCTT
>JBATTD010000560.1:0-4098 GCA_049670345.1 Ignavibacteriaceae bacterium | reverse complement strand
ACATTTACTCTGTCGCATTGATGACTATATTTTCGATTGATTACAACTAATTTTAAATAAAAACTAAATAAACTTATTACTATGAAACGTGTCCCCATGAACCTGCCTGTCCGGTAGGCAGGTCGGAACGAGTTCCATTTGACAAAAACAAACAATTCCGCCTGAGGCGGACAGGTATAAACATATGAAAACATCTGATCTATTTATTAAAGCATTGGAGAATGAAGGCGTAGAATATATCTTCGGATTACCCGGAGAAGAAAACCTTGATTTTCTTGAATCACTGAGAACATCTGAAATTAAACTCATACTTACCCGTCATGAACAAGGCGCTGGTTTTATGGCTGCAACCTATGGCAGGTTAACCGGAAAGCCGGGCGTGTGTCTGGCAACTTTAGGTCCGGGAGCTACAAATTTTGTTACTCCCGCGGCTTATGCACAGCTTGGCGCTATGCCAATGATGATGATAACCGGACAGAAACCTATAAAGAAAAGTAAGCAGGGCAGATTTCAGATTGTAAATATTGTAGATTTAATGCGCCCTATCACAAAGTTTACACGGCAAATAGTAAACGGAAATAACATTCCTTCTGTTGTACGGGAAGCATTCCGCACAGCTATGGAAGAACGTCCCGGTGCCGTGCATCTAGAACTTCCGGAAGATATTGCTGCCGAAGATGCAGAAGAAAAATTGTTCGGGGTAGATGGTCATCGCAGACCTGTGGCCGACGATCTAGTTTGTAAGGAGGCTGCCAAAATGATTGAGGAAGCTAAGATGCCGTTACTTTTAATTGGTGCGGGCGCAAACCGCCAGCGAACAAGTGAAGAATTAAATAATTTTATAGATAAAACAAATATTCCGTTTTTCAATACACAAATGGGTAAAGGTGTGGTTGATGAAAGACATCCCAAGTTTCTTGGAACGGCTGCGCTATCAGATAGTGATTTTATTCACTGCGCTATAGACAGGGCGGATCTAATCATTAATATTGGTCATGATGTAATCGAGAAACCTCCATTTTTTATGGAACAGGGTGGTAAAAAAGTTATACATGTAAATTTCTTCCCCGCACAAGTCGATGATGTTTATTTTCCACAGCTAAATGTGGTTGGCGATATAGCTACTTCGGTAAAACGCATTGCACATCACATTTCAGATACAAGTAATTGGGAACTGTCTTATTTCGAACGAATAAAAAATGAGGTTGATACTCATTTATCAAAATATGCTAAGGATAATCGCTTCCCTGTACTGCCACAAAGATTAGTTAATATCATTCGTGATATTTTACCTGAAGATGGAATAGTTACCCTTGATAACGGAGTTTACAAAATATGGTTTGCCCGTAACTACAAATGTTACCTGCCCAACACACTTTTACTGGATAATGCTTTGGCTACAATGGGTGCAGGTCTTCCTTCTGCAATGGCTGCTAAGTTAATCAACCCCGATAAAAAAGTAATCTCCGTTAGCGGTGATGGTGGCTTTATGATGAACTCTCAGGAATTAGAAACTGCTGTTCGCCTCGGTTTGAATTTGGTTGTGATAATACTAAACGACAACGCGTATGGAATGATAAAATGGAAACAGGAAGGAATGGGCTTTGATAATTTTGGGTTGGATTATAATAATCCGGATTTTGTAAAATATGCTGAAAGTTACGGAGCTTTCGGACACCGTCCGGATAGCTGTGAAAATTTCTGTGAAGTTTTGGAAAAATGTTTAAATGATGATGGTGTTCACGTAATTGATCTTGCAGTTGATTATTCTTTGAACCATTCTATATTAAATGTTTTGTTAAAAGAAAAAACTTGTATTCTTTAAATAGGAAATAGTAGATGAAAAAGTTAAAAGTATTCTCTCCGTACAACAACAAGTTAATTAAAGAAATTCCTATGGTTGGAGCTGAGGAAGTTGAAGAAGCGCTTACTACAGCTTATGAACTTTTCAAAGATCGTTCAAAATGGCTGCCTGCTTACCAGCGGGTTGAAATATTAGAACGTGCTGCACAAATTATGAGCACCCGTGTTGAAGTGTTAACCAAAATTGCCGCAGAAGAGGGAGGTAAGCCTTATATTGATTCTGAAGTTGAAGTGCTGCGAGCCATCAACGGTGTAAAATTAGCTATCGAGTATATCGGTCAAATGAAAGGTGAGCAGATCCCAATGGGTCACACTAAATCATCTGCAAACAGGTTGGCTTTCACTTTTCGCGAACCTATTGGAGTTGTTTCTTCAATAAGTGCATTCAATCACCCGCTTAATTTAATCATTCATCAAACTGTGCCTGCAATTGCAGTTGGATCGCCCGTAATAATTAAACCGGCTCTCACTACTCCTCTTTCCTGCCTGGCATTTATGCATATTTTAAAAGAAGCCGGACTACCGGATGGCTGGTGCCAGGTTATAATCACTGATAATGATGCGGCTGAAAAACTAGTTTCAGACGAACGAATAAATTATTTATCATTTATCGGTTCAGCTAAAGTTGGCTGGTATTTGCGCTCTAAACTTTCACCCGGAACAAGATTTGCTTTGGAACATGGCGGAGCTGCTCCTGTAATTGTAGAACAAGATGCTGATGTAGATGCGATGCTTCCTGCATTACTTAAGGGGGGATTTTATCATGCAGGACAAGTTTGTGTTTCGGTTCAGAGAGTATTTGTACATGAAAGTATTTGTGAAGATGTAGCGAACAAGTTAGCAAAAATGGCAAGCGCTCTTATTGTTGGAGATCCGCTTGATAATAAAACCGAGGTGGGGCCACTTATTTTACCAAGGGAAGTTGACCGTGTAGAAGAATGGGTAAATGAAGCTTTATCAAAAGGTGCAAAAGTTTTATCCGGTGGAAAAAGAGTATCAGATACTTTATATGAACCAACTGTGCTGTTAAACCCTGCCGATGATGTAAATGTAACAACACAAGAAATATTCGGACCGGTGGTTTGTATCTACCCTTACTCAGATCGGAATGAAGCAATTGATAAAGCGAATTCTTTACCCTATGCTTTTCAAGCTGCCGTATTTACTAATAATCTTGAAACCACTTTAGACACTGTAAACAAACTTAATGCAACTGCAGTGATGGTAAATGATCATACCGCTTTCCGTGTTGATTGGATGCCCTTTGGCGGAAGAGATTCTTCGGGAATTGGAATGGGTGGAATTCCATACTCGATGGATGAAATGACACGGGAAAAAATGATGGTAATAAAGAGTAATGTTTTGTAAGTGTTAATTGTTCTTTACTTTTATTCATTAACGATATTTGAAAATTGAATCAACTATTACTCGGGCATCACTAATTCTTTAGATTTACTTTCAAATCCTGAAACTGTTCGCAAATTTGCCGGGATGTGTCCCATATCATTAAATGATACAAGTTTCATTGAACCATCAGGTTTAATACGAACAACTGTTAATCCGCAATTACCGGTTGTCATCTGCAGCCACGACATCGTTTCAACTTTTAAAACTTTTGTAACGAAATACCGAATAACATTTCCATGACAAACGATGATATCGTTTCGATCCTTTTCATCAGGTGAAGGTATAAAGTATTTTGAAAGTGCAGCATCAAGATTATCAGTACAATCCTTTAATTCCTCAGGATCTTCTCCATCCATTATATCTTCTCGCCATGTAGGGGGGGTGCATTCACGTATCAGACGGGTCAGCTGCAATTCTAATTCCGGAAAATCCTGGTTAATTATCATAGCAGTTTGGCGCGCCCTTGTCATCGTACTGCTTATGAGTGAGATCATTTTGACGGGCAAGGATTTAAGACGGTTGGCAACCAATTTTGCCTGTGCGATACCAAGCGGGACTAATGCTTTGCCAATATCGGGATCTCGATCATCATCATGATCGTATTGCCCATGCCGGATTAAGTAAAGAGTGCGCGTTCCCTTAGTTTTTGTGTTATTCTCCTGGGCAAATAAATTGTTGCAGTTAACTGCAAAAACTATTATTGTCGCAGACATAAGTATCAGTGATCTGATGATAGGTTTTCTCATTTGGTTCTCCTCCCTATGGTTATGCTGTATTTTAGAATGATAAATTTGATATCAAAATATAACCTGTACTACTTATAAATAA
>JBATTD010000559.1:0-4508 GCA_049670345.1 Ignavibacteriaceae bacterium | reverse complement strand
TATCTTCATCCCTCAAAAGTGAAAGCAGAAGATGTTCGGTGCCAATTACATCTGCCTTATAAATTTTCGATTCGATCTGTGTTATCTTTAATACTTTTTCCGCTTGTTTAGTAAGAGGAATGTTGCCAATTGTGAGAGTTCCGCCTGATGTTTTAACAGTATCTTCAATAGCTTTTTTCAACTTCATCAAATCGCTGTCAAGATTCCTTAAAATCCTCACAGCAACTCCCTGCCCTTCCCGGATAATACCTAATAAAAGGTGTTCAGTTCCGATATAATCGTGTCCTAACCGTAGAGCTTCTTCACGACTTAATCTAATTACATCCTGCAATCTGTCAGAAAAATTACCGTCCATTATGTTTCCTTAATGTAATATTTTGTTTCTTCAATTCGGTGATTATTAGTAATAGTGCTATATATTAAAAATCAAAACAATTTCCTAATATCTAATCAGTCATATTTTATACGAAAATGTGACATATATCAAATTTTTGATACCCAAATTTAGCAAAATAAATGCCAATATAAACTCTAATAATTAGTTCCTATTCTGCTAAAATTATCACTAACCGTAAAATAACATTCTTATAAGAATACTACGAATAAAGATATCTACTCATATCGATAGAACTTTTAACCGTGATAGAAATATATTTGTACCATAGAATATTAAGAATATTGAAAGAAAATATCTAAATAAAGAGGTATATTAAAATCCGGCTTTGGAAAGTATATTTAAACACATCTTATTAGAAATTAATTAATTGGAGAAATCATGGAAGCATTAACAGGACTGTCACTTATAATAATTATTGCAGTGGGATTTTTTATAATTCTATTTTTGTACTTTATCCCCGTACGGTTATACATAGCAGCAATTGCATCAGGGGTAAAAATAAAAATCTTTCAGGATTTGATAGGAATGAGGCTGAGACGAGTATCGCCGGCATTAATTGTCACAAGTATGATCACTGCTACTAAAGCAGGAATTGTTGTGCAACTAGGTAAACTTGAAGCACACTTTCTTGCAGGTGGGAATGTACCAAGAGTTGTAAATGCCCTGATTTCAGCCGATAAAGCAAATTTAGGATTGTCTTTTGAGAGAGCTGCAGCTATTGATCTTGCCGGAAGAGATGTACTTGAAGCCGTTAACATGTCTGTTCTGCCAAAAGTAGTTGAAACTCCGGTGGTTGCTGCTGTAGCAAAAGATGGTATTCAGCTAAAAGCAATCGCACGAGTAACTGTTCGCACAAATATTGAACGACTGGTTGGCGGTGCAGGTGAAGCAACTATATTAGCAAGGGTTGGAGAAGGAATCGTTTCAACAATTGGATCGAGCGCAACACATAAAGAAGTATTAGAAAATCCCGATAAAATATCTAAAGGTGTATTGGCAAAAGGGTTGGATTCAGGAACAGCTTTCGAAATTTTATCAATTGATATTGCTGATGTTGATATAGGGCAAAACATTGGTGCTATTCTTCAAACTGATCAGGCAGAAGCCGATCTTAAAGTTGCACGAGCAAAAGCAGAAGAAAGACGTGCTGCTGCTGTTGCAACTGAACAAGAAAATATTGCCGAAGTAGCTAAGCAAAGAGCAAGAGTTGTTGAAGCCGAGGCAGAAATTCCAAAAGCTATGTCTGAAGCATTCAGATCAGGAAACCTTGGTGTTATGGATTATTATAATTTGAGAAACATTCAGGCTGATACACAAATGCGTGACTCAATATCAAAACCTGATGATAAGAAGAAAGATGACAATGGATAATCTATTTGAATATCTTATCTATGGTTTTATAATTATTAGCTTTATCAGTTCCTTTTTTAAGAAAAAGAAACCTCTTCCAAAAGAACCGTCTGATCAGACACCTCATCAGCGGACTAATATAACGGAAAATAAAATTATTGATATTCCGCCTTCACAAGGACCGAAGGCGGAAGAATATGATATCTTGAAGGAAATCGAGGGCTTCTTTAACGTTGGGCGGCCAAAACAATCAGATACAAAGGTTCATAACGATAAGCAAATGTATGAAGGTGCCAGGGACAGGGAAAATTTTATTCCAGTTCCCGAAAATAGTTTTCATACAACTACCGTATCGGAACATTCTTTTACAGACCCCTGGGATATAAAAAGAAAAGAGCTGGAAGAGAGCAAAATAAAGTTGAGTCCGAAAATAGAGAAAAAGGTATCTGCTTACGAAGAAAGTTTAAAAAGGAAGGAATCAGCTGCAACCGGAATAATCAAGGATATTAAAGAACGATTAAATAGTCCCTCTTCACTAAAGGAATATGTTATAATATCTGAAATTATTGGAAAGCCCAAAGCACTTAAAAGATGACTCCAAAGAAGTATAAACTTACAAGAATTCACTCGCAAAATATTGTTAAGAAGATAGATGAATCGAAGTTTGTAATAAATTATCAGCAGGAACTTAATCCCTCTCAGTACGAAGCGGCTGCAGCAACGGAAGGTGCTTATTTAATAATTGCAGGTGCCGGAACGGGCAAAACAAGAACACTCGTTTACCGCGTTGCAAGACTTATCGAATCCGGTTACGATCCAAACTCAATTCTTCTTTTAACATTTACACGTAAAGCCGCAAATGAGATGATGCGGAGAGCATCTCTGCTGCTTGATGACAGGTGTTCAAAAATAAGAGGCGGAACATTTCATTCGTTTGCGAATATTACATTGCGGAAGTATGCAAAAGCGATTGGTTTAAATTCTTCCTTTACAATCCTCGATCAGGGTGACAGTGCCGATATAATAAACCTAATCAGATCGCAGGACGGGTTTATTGATAACAAAAAAAGGTTTCCGAAGAAAGATACGCTCAATAGAATTTTTAGCTATAGTGTTAACACGGGAAAAGGCATTGAAGAAATTGTTGAAGAAGATTACCCTCATTTCATTCCGTTATTAGATAAAATTCTTGACATTCAAAAAGTCTTCGTCCAATATAAACGAAAGAATAATCTGCTCGACTACGATGATCTTCTTATTTATTTAAGAGATTTTCTCTTCAGTGGTTCTGCGGCAGTTAAGTCGCTCCTTTCAACAATAAAATTTATTATGGTGGATGAATACCAGGATACAAATCACATTCAGGCAAAAATTGTAAAAGGATTAGCACAGTACAGCGGAAACGTTATGGTTGTAGGTGATGATGCTCAATCCATTTATTCCTTTAGAGGTGCAAACTTCAGAAATATAATGGATTTCCCGAAACTTTTTGATGATGTTGAAGTGATAAAGATTGAGGAAAATTACCGAAGCGTTCAAACCGTGCTCGATTTTGCAAATCACATTTATGACGGCGCAATTGAAAAATATACCAAAGTGCTATACACCAGGAAGAAAGGCGGAGCGCTTCCTTACATAGTTGCATCGGCTAATGCTAATATGCAATCCAAATTTATTGTGGAAAAAATATTAGAGTTAAGGGAAGAAGGAATAACATTAAATGATATTGCCGTACTTTTTCGTTCATCTTTTTTTTCATTCGATCTTGAAATCGAATTAGCAAAGGCAAACATTCCTTTTCAAAAATTCGGTGGGATGAAGTTTATAGAAACTGCACATATAAAAGATGTTCTAGCATT
The DNA here is from genome assembly GCA_049670345.1 of Ignavibacteriaceae bacterium. Lineage (GTDB taxonomy): Bacteria > Bacteroidota > Ignavibacteria > Ignavibacteriales > Ignavibacteriaceae > BMS3ABIN03. The sequence goes on along the minus strand of JBATTD010000559.1, from coordinate 902 downwards.
TCTTCGTATTGCTTCTAATCCAAAAGATATAATTAGCTGGTACAGAGTTTTACTTTTACATGAAGGAGTAGGACCGAAATCTGCACAAAGAGTTTTGGATGAACTTGCAACTGCACGAATAACAATTGAGACAACTCCGAAAAAAGGTGATAAAAGTATTATTCACACAAAAAATCTTGCTGATCTGTTTGTTCTTCTATACAAGATACACACAATTAAAATGCCTCCTACAGAAAAAGTTCAAATGGTTTACGATTATTACCAACCACTGTTCAAAGCTAAATACGATGATTTTAACAAACGTAAAAAAGACCTTGAGATATTCATTAACATAAGTGAGAACTACCGTTCGCTGGACTCACTATTGTCAGATATGGCCATTGAGCCTATGATTGACAGTATGATTGAAATAGAAGGAACTGACAAAGAAGATGAATATTTAACGCTTTCTACAATACACTCAGCAAAAGGATTGGAGTGGCATTCAGTTTTTATAATACATGCAATTGACGGCTATTTCCCTTCAACTAGATCGGCAGAAAAACTTGATACATTGGAAGAGGAAAGACGCTTGATGTACGTTGCATCAACAAGAGCAAAACAAAATTTGTTTGTAACCTATCCGATGAATATGTACGACCGTGAGGCAGGAACTACTTTATCAAAACCCTCAAGATTCATCTCAGACATTTCTTCCGATAAAGCTGAGGGATGGCTTGTTGAGGATGAGTTTTAAAAGTTTTTCATCAAAAATATTTTACTAATATTGAGACACTTTCATCCCTTCCCTTGTCGTCGAGACAGGATATTTTATTTTCACCATTTTCAGGTTTCAGAAAAATTTTTTCTCCGGGTTCACATTTTGTATAAAACTTATCATTTACATACCAGTAATGTGTTTT
>JBATTD010000558.1:0-4016 GCA_049670345.1 Ignavibacteriaceae bacterium | reverse complement strand
ACACTAATAAGTTTATTAAGGATGAAAAAGAAGCGGAGAAAGCCATACGGCCAGATTTTTCATTTATTAACAAATGGCTGCTGTTAAATAAAAAATCCTTGTTAGCATTAAATCACCATAATAATATTGGTTTTAATCTAACAAATATTCTCAACTGCGAATCTTTAATAATTTCCCCATGTTTTTTTGAAGACCAGCTTTTGGCAACTATTATGGTTGGGAAAAACAAAGGCACATTCTCTGCTTTTGAAATAAATATTGTTGAACAACTATCAGCTCTTTTATCTTTCGCAATAAGCAATCTTAAGACAAGAGAATTGAATACCGCACTTGAAAGCCGTTTGTTACAGGCACAAAAACTTGAAACAATCGGAAAGCTTTCGAGCGGAATGGCTCACGATTTCAGCAATCTTCTTTCCAGCATTTTCGGCAGTTTAAATTTGTTAAGAAAAAAAGTGCCTGACACAGATGAAACAAAGAGGTTAATAGATAACATTGAAAGTTGTTCTATAAGGGCAAAAGATCTTACAAAAGGATTGCTCTCGTACGGTAAATCAACCCCGAAGAGAAAAGAACTTGTAAATCCAAACATCTTAATAAATGAAATTTCAAAAGTTGTTACACAAACATTTCCCGGCTCTATTAAATATATTGAACAAGTTGATGAAAACCTGCACAATATTTTAGGCAACAACACAGAAGTTTACCAGGTACTTTTAAACCTTTGCGTAAATGCAAAAGAGGCAACAGACGGGGAGGGAACAATAACACTTTCGGGAAATAATATTTCCATCGATAATAAGAACATCATAAATCATCCTTTGCTTAATGAAGGTAATTATGTTCTTTTTACAGTTAAGGATGACGGTTCGGGAATTGAAGAAAAAGATTTACAGAAAATTTTCGATCCTTATTTTTCCACAAAAAACAAAGAGACTGTTTCCGGGCTAGGGCTGTATGTTTCGTACGGAATAATTAAAGCACATAAAGGTATGATTGAGGTTACAAGCAAGGTTGGTGCAGGTACTCAGTTTGATGTTTACATTCCGGCTTTCGAAACGCAAAAAGAAAAGAGGCCATCATCGCCCGATAAAATAATTCTTCTTGTAGACGACGAAGAAATGCTGAGTGACTTATTGGCAGAACTACTTGAATCAAATGATTATAATGTAATCAAAGTTTCTTCGGGAAAGGAAGCATTAAGAGTTTTAACTGAAGAAATAAAGGTTGACCTTATAATAATAGATTATAATATGCCGGAGATGACTGGCTTAGAAACTATTGAGAAGATAAGAAAATTAAACCTCGATATGCCTGTGATACTCTCTTCGGGAGTTACCGATTTTGATGCTGATAAAATAATGGACAAGTATGAAATTAATAGCTGGGTACAAAAGCCGTACGTTTTCGAAACAATGTTAGAAACTATTCAAACCGTGATTTAACCCGTGGGCTCCTCTTCAACTTTAATCATCTTTACAGTTTTTGTGTAATTGGATAAAACCGGGTCTTTAATTTTATTCAATTGGTCAAGAACAGCAGTAATTTCGGTTATTGCTAAATCGATATATTTTATTTTTTCCAGCACTGTGTCCTTTGAGATTTCATCTTTTTTCAATTCCCTTTTTATAGCAGCGGAAGATAAACTTATGAGAGTGAGCGGCTGCTTTATTTTATGATTGGCAGTAACAACTGTTGCAAAAAATGTATTCCGCTTTTCTACTTCTACTAAAAGTTTGTTTGTGTCGGAAAGTTTAAGTTCAGATTTAACTCTCGCAAGTAATTCAATTTTATTGATTGGTTTTTTTATGTAATCATATGCTCCGGATTCAAGGCCCTCTTTTATATCTTCTGCATCAGTTTTGGCGGTAACAAGTATAATGGGAATGTCAGATGTCCTGCTATCGCTAACAAGTGTTTTGCAAACTTCAAATCCATTTATATCCGGCATCATTACATCCAGCAGAATAAGATCCGGTACTTCATTTTGGGCTTTTTCTATTCCACTTTTACCATTGTAAGCAGTTAGCACCTCATAACCTTCATGTTCAAGCCGGTCCTTTAGCATAAACACATTTTCGGGTAAATCATCTATTACAAGAATTTTTTTCATTGGTTCATGCTTCTATTTTGGTGAATATTTTATTTATTTTAGATGTAATTAAAGTTGAGTTAACCGGTTTGGGAATGTAATCGTCAAAACCATGTTTTAAGATAATATCATTATCACTTGCCATCACTTTTGCAGTAACCGCAAACACCGGAATGTCTTTCAATTTTTCATCCTTCCGAATGTTTTTAATGGTTTCAAATCCATCCATTTCAGGCATCATAATATCAAGCAGAATTAAATGTGGAGTTGAGTGTTTTAAAACTTCCATACATTCCATTCCATTCTTTGCAAGAATAGTTTTACAATTACAATGTTTTACCATTTCATCTATGGTAAATAATGTGTCGGGATCATCATCAACAATAAGTACTTCTCCCACAAATTCTTTTTTCTTTTCTATTTCTTCAGAATCCTTTATGTTATTTATTTCCGTTCTTTTATCGTCGGTGGAAATTACTTCCGTTCTTTGTTCGTGCTGTTCAATCCTTTCCCGGACAACTTTTAATACATTAAGCGGGTGCCCTTTTGATTTAACCGCAATATCTTCAACAATACTGTTTAGAAAAATTCGTTCATCTTCACTTATATCTTGTGCAGTACTTATTAATATTGGAATGTGTTTGGTTTTAATTTCAGATTTTAATTTGTAAGACAGTGTTATACCGTCAACTTTAGGCATCATTAAATCAAGTATTATAAGATCCGGCTGAACCTCTGCAATTTTGTTAAATGCAAACTCGCTGTCTTTTATGTACTCAATTGAGATATTCTCATCCTTAAACTCACTTTTAAATTTTTCAAACTCATGTTCATCATCATCAACAATTACAATCTTCTGTATTCTTTTCTTTGCTAAATTTTCCAGACGTGAAAATGCAGATAATAATTTATCTGCAGAGATTGGCTTAATGAAATACTCAAATGCACTTACACCATAACCAATTTGCTTATCACCATTAATTGAAATAACTATTACAGGAATATCTTTTGTGGCTTCATTTTCTTTAAGCTCTTTTAAAACGCTCCATCCATCCTTATTGGGCATCATAATATCCAAAGTAATAGCAAAGGGTTGCTTATCAATTGCCATTTGAATTCCTTCATTACCATCCCCGGCAAAAATAACTTGGTAACCCCTCGATGCAAGATACTGCCCGATTGTAGAACGAACTTCCTTGTCATCCTCAATTACAAGAATGGGGTGCCTTCTATTTTTAATAAGGGTAGAAACATCAACATGATCTGATATTTCTTTTTTATCTGGTGAAACATATTTAAACGGAATCTTTAACGTAAAAGTAGATCCGTATCCCATCTTGCTGGTTAAAGAAAGATCGCCGCCGAGCAGATCAACAATCTTTTTGCATATAGATAATCCAAGCCCCGTTCCCCCATATTTTCTTGAGGATGAACCATCCACCTGCCTGAATTCTTCAAACACAACTTTCTGATCTTCATCTGAAATTCCGATACCAGTATCGATTACATTAAATATAAGTCTCTCATCCGAACTTGAAATATTAAATTTTACTTCGCCTTTCTTGGTAAACTTGGTTGCATTACCTAATAAGTTAATTAATACCTGAACAACTCTTCTCCTATCTGTGTGAATTAAAATTTTTGTGTTAATCTCACGCTCAATATTATATTCAATCCCTTTTTTCATAACCAACGGGGAAATAGAATTTGATACTTCATCAATTAGACCTTCAAGCAGCACATCTTCGGCTTTGATTTCCATTTTTCCCGCTTCAATTTTAGAGAGATCGAGTATATCATTTATTAATGACATCAATCTCCGTCCGCTGTTTAGCACAACCCCCAACCGTTCCTGATCCTTCTCATTTAAATCTGCTTTTTCTATAATCAGTTCTGTTAACCCTAAAATTGAATTCATTGGTGT